>JBAUNU010000128.1:0-3182 GCA_049579405.1 Methylocella sp. | reverse complement strand
TTGGTCCTGGGGGTCGCCAACAGCCGGTCGATTGCCTGGGGGATCGCCAAGGCCGCCCGTGAGGCGGGCGCCGAACTCGCCTTCACCTACCAAGGCGAATCGCTGGAAAAACGAGTCCGGCCGCTGGCCCAGGAACTCGGCGCCAAAATTGTGGGCGATTGCGATGTCACCGACACGGCGGCTTTGAACGCGGTATTTAAGGAAATCGGCCGCATCTGGGAAAATCTAGACTTCGTCGTGCACTGCGTTGCTTTTTCCGACAAGGATCAGTTGACAGGCCGGTACATCGACACGACCACCGAAAACTTTGTAAATTCCCTGGTGGTTTCTTGCTATTCCTTCACCGCGGTCGCGCAGCGCGCCGAAAAGCTGATGCGAAACGGCGGCGCCATGTTGACCCTTACCTATTACGGGGCCGAAAAATGGATGCCCCACTATAACGTCATGGGACTCGCGAAGGCCGCGCTCGAATCGAGCGTGCGGTATCTCGCCGCCGATCTCGGCGAACAAAATATAAGGGTCAATGCCATCTCGGCGGGGCCAATCAAGACCTTGGCGTCCTCCGGCGTTGGCGATTTCCGCTATATTCTCAAGTGGAACGAATACAACTCCCCGTTGCGGCGCACGGTGACGATCGAGGAGGTCGGCGAGGCCGCCGCCTTTCTCCTTTCGCCGATGGCGCGGGGCATCACCGGCGAAATCCTTCATGTGGACGCAGGCTACCATGTCGTTGGCATGAAAAATCCCGCCGCGCCGGATATTGCGGTTGTGGGCAAGGATTAAGACGTTCACCACCCATTCAGCCTGACAAGCCGAGAGAAAAGCGTGCGCCATGATCGCCTGGCTCGCGGTGCGCCGCGGCGCGGATTTGCGACAGCTTCAATCGGCGGGGAACGTGAAAATCCCGCGGGCCCATCGCGGCGCACAAACCCGGTCAAGATAACGTTGGGCAAAAACGGCTAGTTTGTTGTAGATACGCCGCGGCCGCGCATTTTTGGAACCGCATGAGCGGTTTGCCGCGCGGCCGGACGAAACGCCGTTAGGGATCAGGAGAGCGTCTCCATGGCAACGTGCGCGACCAGCTCCGAGGCGGGAAATATTACGCGATCTTGGCCGGTGCCCCCATATATCCGGCAACGCCGCCCCGCCCCGGTCACACTTATCCGGCAATGGCGCATATGCCGGGGGGACTTGGTTCGAACTGGATGAGTTATGCTGCACAGGTTGGCGAGCGCCCAAGCTTCCCTGGACGATGAGGATCGCTTGGCGGTTCCCTCCGGCGCGGTTTTGCGCGGCCCCGCGCGGCCGGATTTGATCCGCGACGAATTTCTCTGCGAGATCTTTGCCGCGACCGCGGCCAGCCATCCTTCCGCCATCGCCATGATCACGGTGGAGGGCAATCTTACCTACGCCGAAGTCGATGCGAAAGCGGAGGCCATCGCCCGCGGCCTTTTGCAAAAAGGGGTTCGTCCGGGCCGCATTGTCGGCCTCTGGATGGCGCGCGGCCACGAAGTTCTGATCGCGCAAATCGCGATCGCGAAGACCGGCGCCGCCTGGCTTCCCTTCGATGCCGACGCCCCCGCCGAGCGCGTCGCTGTTTGCCTGTCGGATGCCGAAGCCAGGGGCCTCCTGACCTCCGCCACTTTCGCCGCGAAGCTTGTGGCATCCTGCCCGGCTTGGACTTTTGCCGGTCTTCTGGCCGATTCCCACGACGCCGCTGGTCCGGCGAAGGTCGACGCGCGGGCGCTTGGCGCGCGCCCGGAGAACCCCGCCTATCTTATTTACACGTCCGGTTCGACCGGGACACCCAAGGGCATCGTGATATCGGGCCGCAATATTTGTCATTATTTGCGCGCCGCCAACGAAGTCTACGGGGTTGAAGCGAGCGATGTCGTTTTCCAGGGTGCTTCCGTCGCCTTCGATCTGTCGATGGAGGAGATCTGGCTACCTTACCTCGCCGGCGCGAGCCTTTTCGTGGCTACCGCCGAGATGATGGGCGAAGCCGACAAGCTTCCTGGTCTTATGGAGGCAAATCGCGTGACAGTGCTCGACGCGGTGCCAACCCTGCTGGGGCTCCTGCCGCGCGACATTGCAAGCTTGCGCCTGATCATCCTTGGTGGCGAAGCCTGCCCGCCGTCGATCGCCAATCGCTGGTGCAGACCTGGGCGCAAGATCTTCAATTCGTATGGCCCGACGGAGACGACGGTCGTCGCGACGGTCGCGGAAGTGCGGCCGGGCGTTCCGGTCACGATCGGACGGCCGATCGCGAATTACACTTGCTATGTGGCGGGCGAGCGCCTCGACCTTCTCCCAACTGGCGTCGAAGGCGAGCTTCTCATCGGCGGCCCCGGGGTGGCGAAAGGCTATTTGCGCCGCGACCGGCTGACTCGCGAGAAATTCATCGCGAATCCTTTCCTGGATGATGCGCCCGATCCGGTTTTGTACAGGTCCGGCGATGCGGTGGAGATCGCCACGAATGGCGAAATCGTGTTCCGTGGCCGGATCGACGATCAGGTCAAGATTCGCGGCTTTCGCGTCGAATTGGGCGAAATCGAAGCAAAGCTCGCCGGTCTCCCTGGCGTTGCGCATGCCGCCGTCGTCTTACGCACCGATAATGAAATCGAACAGCTTGTTGCGTTCGTGGTTACCTCCTTGGACCCCGAAATCGACGCGAGACTCTTGCGCAACGAACTGCGCCAAAGCCTGCCGGCCTACATGGTTCCGGAGCGCTTCGAGTTCGTCGAAAGCCTGCCCAAACTCGCCTCCGGCAAGATCGACCGCAAAGGGCTGAAGCAGATTGAACTTGCCGCGGCCGGCGCCCTCGAGGCGCAGGAAGAGCCGCGCAACGCGACCGAGGCAAAGCTCCTTGACGCCGCCAAACGCGTGCTGCCGGCGCAGGTCATTCCTTTCGATGCCGATTTCTTCACCGATCTCGGCGGCCATTCCTTGCTCGCGGCGCGTTTCATCTCGGCCGTGCGGGAGACGCCCGCGCTGGCGCGGATCACCTTGCAAGACGTCTACACGGCGCGTTCGCTTCGCGCGATGGCCGAACTCCTCGACCGCAAATGGGCCGATGGATCAAAGGTCGAGGATCTATCGTTCGTGCGGCCGCCGTTGTTGCGCCGCTTCCTCTGCGGCTGCGCGCAGGCCCTGACGCTTCCCATCATCCTTGCGCTCGTGAC
>JBAUNU010000127.1:0-5040 GCA_049579405.1 Methylocella sp. | reverse complement strand
GCTAAAATCACAGCACCAAAAATTCGCCACACATGTGGCAATTGCGCCACAATTCATCACATTGAAAGAGACATCGATCCCGGCGCGGCAAAACCGCAAACGAGTCTGGCGCGGCAAGTGCCAGTCGCATCCAAAAGCGGCCGCTGAAGCAATCCGAGGGCCCGCGCCGGATGCCGCGAAAGAGGGACAAAACCAAGATACCAGCGAGGAGCCGGAGCCCGGCGAGGATGCCGATGCGTCGCCGTTGGAGTAGCGGATCACGGCGGGCCGCTGCGCCCTGCGCTCGTTTTCGCGCAATCGTACCAAAATGTTTCACGTGAAGCATTTTGGTACGATTGATCGTCTGCCCAAATATGCTTCTGCGAGTTGCGGCGGGGATACGATGGGGATTTGGAGCAAGCGAAAGTTTGCGATAAGGTTTTACTGTGGGAGGGCCTTGCCGCATGCCGGTGTTGGATTGGATCGGGAAGAAGGCGGTGGTGAACCACCATCGCGGAGTGCCCTACCGGCTGCTCCATTGCGACAAGTCCAAGTCGGTCGGCGATCCGGACGCCGGAAACTTGCTTGTCCAAGGCGATAACCTGGAGGCTTTAAAGGCGCTCCTGCCCTATTACGCGGGCAAGGTGAAGTGCATCTATATCGACCCGCCTTGCAACACTGGAAGCGAGGGCTGGATCTATAACGACAATGTCAATTCGCCCGAGATCAAGGCTTGGCTTGGCAAAGTTGTCGGGAAAGAAGCGGAAGACCTGTCACGCCACGACAAATGGCTTTGCATGAGGTATCCGCGGATGAGGCTTCTAAGAGAGTTTCTATCGGAAGACGGCGCAATCTTCGTTTCTTGTGACGACAATGAGATGGATCACTTGCGTGCAATATGTGACCAAATATTTGGTCGAAGAGCATTCGTTTGTAATATAGTGTGGCAGTCAAAAGATACGCCTGGGAATAATTCGTCGGGTATCGCAGAAATGCACAATTATCTGCTAGTCTATAAGAAGACAGAAGCACATAAAGTATCGCTCCTCGAACGAACCGAAGCTCAAACAGGAACTACTCTAATCCCGGCAATGATCCGCGCGCGGATTGGTTGGGAAGTCCACTGACCCGAGTAGAGTTCAGAGAGCGGGACTATTACCCAATACATAACAGCGCCGGACGTGAAGTTTTCCCGCCGGATGGTAGTAGCTGGCGTCGCCCGCCAGGCATCATGAAGCGTCTTGCATCTGAAAATCGCATATGGTGGGGCAAGGATGGAAACGCTAGCTTTCCTCTCGAAAAGAAGTTTTTGAGCGAAGCAAAGGAGGGTGTCGTACAAAGAACTTGGTGGTCCTACGAATATGCCGGAAGCACCCGAAACGCGAGCGGCGAACTCAAGGATGTATTCGGGGGGAAAAAGCCGTTTGACACTCCAAAGCCAAGGCAGTTGATAAAGCGCATACTTGAGATGTTCGATGATGAAACAATAGTTGCAATGGATGCGTTTGCAGGCTCGGGAACCACCGGGCATGCAGTGATGGAAAAAAATTCAGAAGACCGAGGAACTCGTCGTTTTGTGCTAGTTGAAATGAACCCAAAAGTAGCTTCAGAAGTAACAGCTGTACGCCTTAAGAATATCGTTAAAGGTTACGACAGCACTAAAAACCAGAAGCACGTATTGAAAGAATTGCAGATCACTCTGCGGAATTTGAAAAATGCTCCTTCGTTGGTCGAAGGCTTTGAGCACGAGGCGGCTGAGCGGTCCAACGAATTTGACTCGGTGGATGTTGAGTTTGACGGCGCAGCATTGAAGCTTGTCGGGGTACGAACGGCCGCTCAAAAAGCCAAGGGTTTCGGCTCTGGCTTCCGCTTCTGCACCCTTGGCGAGCCGCTCTTCGACACCGATGGCAATGTGGGCGCGGCCGTCAACTACTCTGACCTCGCCGCGCATGTCTTCTTTTGCGACACCGGCTCGCCTATCCCGCAACGGGCGAACGGCCCGCTCATCGACACGTTCCAAGGCCGGGCGATTTATCTCTTGTTCGCTCCGGCCTCGATGGGCTTCCCAAAACCGAAGGCGGGCAATGTCCTGACCGCCGCGGCGCTGGATGCGCTACCGCTCCCCGAACCGGGCTTCAACGGCCCGCGCGTCGTTTATGCCGAAGGCTGCACGGTGCCGGACGATCGCCTTGCATCGGCTGGCGTCACGTTCCGGCAAGTGCCCTACCAAATCGAAGGGCTGTGAGGATGGCGGAGGGCGCATCCTTCGACAGGCTCAGGACCCCGCGCATGGGCAAGAGGCTGTGAGCGCGCCCTTCGCCCTAAAGCTTTATCAGCGCCAGAGTCTCGACGCGCTGCGCAATTATCTCGCCGAGGCCGCCGAGCCAGGCGACGCGAGCACGGCTTTCTACAATTATACCCATCGCTCCTATCGAGACTCGCCCGCTCTGCCCGGCCTCCCCTACGTCTGCCTCCGCGTGCCGACGGGCGGCGGCAAAACGATTCTTGCCGCGCATTCGATTGGGATCGCTTGCGACGCCTTTCTCAAATCCGAGACGTCTTGCGCGCTCTGGCTGGTGCCGTCGCAGCCAATCCGCGACCAGGCACTCGCGACCCTTCAGGACCGGGCGCATCCGAACCGGCGAGCGCTTGCCGGGCGATTTGGCGAGAATGTCCGGGTGATGACGGTAACGGAAGCACTCTATGCCAAGCGCGCCGATTATGACGGCGGCGCCTGCGTGATCGTCGCGACACTGCAAGCCTTTCGCCGGGCGACAAGGAGGGGTTGAAGGTCTATGCGACAAATGGCGAGCTGATGGACCATTTCTCTGGCCTGTCAGACCCCCTCAGGCTGCGGCTGGAAAAAGGGCCAGGTGGCAATCCCGTCCCGTCTCTCGCGAACGTCCTTCGCTTGCGGCGGCCGATGATCATTGTGGACGAAGCCCATAACGCCCGCACGGACCTTTCCTTCAATGTGCTGGCAGGGCTCGCTCCGGCGCTCATCGTGGAATTCACCGCAACCCCGGTCACTCCTGACACGGCGGACGCGACGAAAGGCGTGATCCCTTCGAATGTTCTGCACCAGGTTTCGGCCGCCGAATTGAAAGCGGCGGAGATGATCAAGCTGCCACTAGTGTTGCGCGGACGCCCCGACCCGAATGACACGATTACCGACGCCATTGGCTGGCTTGACGAACTCACTGGTGTCGCCGCGCAAGAAGAGGCGGAGACCGGCGAATTTATTCGGCCGATCATGCTGCTTCAGGCGGAGCGAAAGTCGAAGACTGAGAAGACCCTCCACGCCGAAGAGGTGAAGAAGCTGCTTATCGACAGCTTCCGGCAACCGGAGGAACACATTGCCATCGCAACCGGCGAGTCCAACGAAATCGACGGGATCGACCTTTTCAGGCGCGATTGCCCGGTGCGGTTCATCATCACCCAATCGAAGCTGCGGGAAGGCTGGGACTGCTCCTTCGCCTATGTCTTGTGTTCGGTCGCCGAACAAAAATCCGCGACGGCCGTCGAACAGGTCCTCGGCCGTGTTCTGCGGCTGCCCGCAGCGAGCCGGAAAAAGCGGGAGGAATTAAACCGCTCCTATGCCTTCGCCACGACGACAAGCTTCCAAAACGCGGCGAATACATTGAAAGACGGTCTCGTCAACAACGGCTTTGAAAGAATCGAAGCCGACGCGCTGGTCCGGGCAGATGCGAATGCGTTCCCAGGATTTGGTGAAGACGGCGGCGCCTTCGTGCATGACGACGCCTTGCCGCGAGAACTCGATTTCGAGGCCGTAAAGGCGATCCTCGAACGGCGGGCGCGTCCAAATCGACGCGGAAACCGGCCGGATCATGGCGCGCGGCGCCCTAACCGGCATAGACCGTGCGACGCTCATCTTGGCAGTTGAATCCGCGGGCGGACGCGAGGCCGCGCGCGCGTGGACGGAAGCCTTCGTCCACAAGACCCGCGGCGCGCGTCTCGCGACGCGAATGGCCGAAGAGGCCGATCGGGCCTTCGGTGTTCCGCGTCTTGTCGTGAGGCGCAACGGCATTTGCGAGCTGTTCGACCGTGTCCACTTCCTCGATATCCCGTGGGCACTTGAGACCTGCGATCCGGCGCCGATCCTTGATCATTTTGCGCCACCTTCGAAGGACGCCGACGAAGCACACTTGGACGTGACCAAAGAAGGCAAGGCAACCGTCACATTCGTTCAAGACCTCCATGAGCAATTATCTCTTGCGATGGAGGAGCGGAACTGGACGAAGCCCGCACTCGTCAATTGGATCGACCGTGCGCTTCCATTGGCAGCGCGGCGCGATGTTACGAAGGTATCGTCGACTCTTTTTATTTCGAAGGCCCTGGACATGATTATGTTTAAGCAGGGCATGACGCTGGAAGCGCTTGCGCGGGCGAAATTCCGCGTCGTTGATGCACTGGGTGAAGGTCATTGCCAATTATCGGGACGAGCGCGAGCGGACGGCTTACAAGCAGGCTTTGATCCCGCAGAGCGGGCTCGACTTTGAAACGAGCGCCGATCACGCGCTTATCTTCAACGAGAACTTCTACGCCTATCATCAGCCCTATCGCGGCGCCACCGTGTTCCAGAAGCATTTCGCGCGCGTGGTCGGCGATCTCGCGACAGACGGGGAAGAACACGAATGCGCGGTCCATATCGACCGGCTGCCTGAGGTGAAAGTCTGGGCGCGCAACACGGTGCGGCAGATGAATTCCTTCTGGCTTCAGACGTCGAGCGACAAGTTCTACCCGGACTTCGTGTGCAAGCTTCAGGATGGCCGCGTGCTCGTTGTCGAATACAAGGGGGCGTTGCTGGCGCATGACCCCGCCGAGCGACAGAAAAGGCTCATTGGTGAGTTATGGGCGGACCGGTCGAAAGGACCGTGCCTTTTCGCTTGGGTGGAGAATAAACAGTTCGCTGAGATCGATCGGGTCATTCGTTCCGACCGACCCCAAAGTCCTCCTTTGCGATCTACCTAGCGCGTGGGGATCTGGCGAAAGCCCGCGCCGGGCCCGAGCGCCGCCGGGTCCGCTTCCACGACCTCCACC
>JBAUNU010000126.1:0-12917 GCA_049579405.1 Methylocella sp. | reverse complement strand
GCGCCAGGGGCGGGTGGTGGACAGCGGTTCCAGGAGTGAGATGAAACAAGGTACCCGACTCCAGGACTTCCTCGCGATAGATTCCAGCCGCGACATTCCCCGCGTAGAACCGCTCGATTTCATCTTCGGTCAGCACGAAGCGGTTCTGGGGGTCTAAAAGACGGACATCCTTTTCGCCGCGAATCTGAAAAAGCAAATTCGTTTCATTATCGAAATGGTAGGAGGTCACCATGTTGGGAGACGCCACGAAAACCGTGATCCCCGACCAGCCAATGTCGTGCCGCAAGCGCAGCCCCGTCAAGTCCTCAACCTCGCCGATCGTCTTGCGGAGGATTTGGTCATAGTCCCGGTCCAATTCCTCGAGGCTGGATAACTTGAACCAAATCCCGCCTTCTTCGACACGCCGTATGGCTTCGAGCAACCGGTCTTGCAGCGGAGCGCTGTTGAATTTCGCGTCCCCCGCAATCGTGAGCCCGAATTTTGTTGGATCGCCTCTGTCGATGACCCCCTTGGCTAGCGTTAGCAGCCGCGGGATATCGAACAACGGATGGTTCGCCAAGGTATGATGAAAAAGGAAAGGAGCGCGATTAAGCAGTTTCCAGATGCTCGCGTGATCGAGTTCGATGACCCGCGCGCCATCTTTTGCCGGCTCGATCCGGTTTGAGAGAGACATCGTTGCGTACCCCGCTGATAGACAATGTTAGCACGGTTAACTATGTGATATTGCTCACGTGCCTCCTGCAGGACCAGCGACGCCAACCGCCTGCGGGAAGGTTGCAAATCCGATCCATATAGGAGGTAAGACGGTTGGAAATGGCGCATTATATTCCACGATGAACTATTTTGCACGGTTAATGATGCTACATGATGAATGTTGTCCTGTTCAGGTCGCCTATGTACGGAGGCCGGCATGTTATCAACAATTCGGCTTCTTCGAGTAAATCAAATCAGGTTTACCGTTCGCCTCCTGCGCGCCGTTGAGGCGCTGCCAGGCGGCAATCGTCTGATGAGACGCGCCGCCAGTCGGCCAACCACCGCGCCGATTCTGAACGCGATGTTAGGGTATCATCGCGTTTTCGATAGCTTGTCCGAAGCTATCGCCGCCGCTCGGCCCTACGCCGAAGGGGGCTTTGAACATCCAGACTACGCCAAGCTCCACATGTCGCTAGCGGAGGTCCCCAGACCTAGCGATTATGCCGCGCTTTTTCACATGCGAGGCCTGATATTGGACGGAGCCAAGATTTTTGATTTTGGAGGAAGTATTGGAAATCTATTTTACCTGTACGATCGGTATTTAGATCTTCCTTCGAATTGCATCTGGCTGATTTTTGAGTTGCCCGCATGGGTGAAATTAGGAGGAAATGTAGCGGCTAATCGCGGCGAAAATCGTATTCGGTTTACGAGAAAATGGGAGGATGCGGCCGGGGCGGAACTCTTGATTGCGTCCGGCTCTCTCCATTCCTTCGACACGCCTCTTCCCCAGATGGTGGCCGGGCTCCCGGAAAAGCCCTCGCATATCCTTATAAACCGCACACCTCTGATCGGCGGACCGACCAAGGCGACGGTTCAGGACGGGGGGATATGCAGGGTCGCATGCGTCCTCTATAATAGGACGGAATTCGTAACGGCCTTTGAGGCGATTGGTTATGAGGTCGTCGATAGCTGGAAAGCGTGGGAGCTTTCCCTAAAAATTGTCGGAAAGCCAGAGTCCTCGGCGGTTCCATATTCCGGCTTTTTCTTTCGCCTGAAGGGGCAGGCCCCAAAACGCGGACGAATAAAGACCGGCCCCCGCGCAGGTGCAAACGATAAGCAGTTCGAGGCCGGCTGAAAACGTTGCCTTCAAGGTTTCGCGGCGGCCGCGAGCGGGATTGCCGGCGACTGATAGGGTGCACCGCTCGCCCCGGACATCGAAAACCTGCTCACGGAGGTGTCCAAACCGGATGTGCCCGCGTCCGCCTCAAGAGGCGATGGGCGGCATAAAGCCCATTGGCAGCAGCGAGCTTCAGGCGATCCCGCCAAGGGGAAATGCGCGGCGGCGTTGGCGCGGCACCCAGTTTGCGCAGCAAGCTGTTTACCCGGTATATCCGTTTTTCGGCGAGCATCGGGCGCAGCTGGTAATTGACGCTCAAGGCGACGGAGATGTTGTCGTGATTGCGCGCCCAGTGCGGTGCGAAAACGGGGATGTGCACGCCATGGCCGGCGTGCAACTCATAAGCGGCAGCCTCGCATTGCCGACTTTCCTGGTAGACAATGCTATTAAGGTTGCCCATGTGATACTGCTCGCGCGCCTCGTGCGAGACCAATGTCGGATCGTTATGATCATATACCCAAAGCGTCTTGTTCCCAACAGCTTGCATGAGAAAGTTGCAATCGTCGTCCATATGATAGGGGGTAAGACGATTGGGCGAGCTAATCAAAATGCTTGTCTCGCCCGCCACCACGTCTTGACGCATTTGCTCGCCAGACAATGCGACGACGCTCGCCAGGAAATCCTGGAGCGCGGGACCATAGACGGGGTCCTGCGCGACCTGCTTCAGGATCACCAGGGAATTATTGTCGCCGATATTGGCGATCGTGTCGATGAGCGTCAGCCGGGGGGCGCGGTCGATCCCCCAGGTATCGCTGGGTTCAACCCTGCCATTCGACCAATAGGCCTCGACATGGGATGGCCGCTTGGCCAGCTCGATCAGATTTGGCAGCTCGAACAGCGGATGATCCTTGAGCCCATGTGTGAACAGGAAATGCCGGCGATTATAGTTTCGGACGAATTGCCCGTCCGGATCGGCCAGGACCGGCGGATCGCCTCGGGCAGCGGCGCCCGGATCCGACACTCGCTCCTCGAGCGGGAAAGACACTAGCTAAACCTCCAACATGGACCTTGAACCGTCCTACCATTATGGCACGTTAAGCTTTCCGATTCGTTCTCGTCAAGCAGATCGACGGGCTTTCGATGGGAGGCATAGTTTCGCGGCCGGCTCGGGCATTCTCACGGGCATGGTTCCCGATCGGCCTGGTGCCTAGAGGCCGGTTACGTTTATAAGTAAGCGCACATGAGAAAAGATGACGCGCGCGTCTTTGATCGCAAGACACTGGTCAAAACCCACCTCGTTAGACAGCGCATTCAGGATCTTTACCAATCATGGCAGGATTTTAGAATGGATTGCTTAGTTTGCCAATCCCCACACCTGGGGAATTCTTTTGTGGCCCGCGAGATGGCGTTTGGTACCCGAGAAATGTTTTCCTATTTGCAGTGCGGCAATTGCCAAAGCGTTCAAATTCAACAAATCCCTCAGCCTGATGTGCTAGCCCGGCATTACCCGGAAAATTATTATTCATTCGCCATCGACGATGATGCGAATGCTCGTGGCTCATCGCTAAAAAAGGCGTTACTTGTGTATAGAAATAGACATGGCGTCGGCTTGGACAATTGGATCGGGCGGATTCTTAGCAAATTTAAACCAGGTAACAGCATTTTGGCGCTATTAAAGGCTGCGGGGGTCAAAGTCGATCATGATATATTGGATGTCGGATCCGGCTCGACAGCGACATTATTGAATTTACTGGCGGACTGCGGCTTCGTTAGTCTACTCGGAGTTGATCCCTTTATCGCCGGCGACATCTCAAGGGAAAACGGCGTGCGCATCCTTAAGCGTAATATTCATGAAGTCGACCAGATGTTCAACCTCATCATTTTTAACCATTCGCTCGAACACATTGCCGACCCGCGCGCCACTTTGCGTGTCGCGCGAGCGAAGCTCAAATCCGGCGGAATTTGCCTCGTTCGAATTCCAACGACATCTTCGACGGCCTGGAAAATCTATGGCGCCGACTGGGTGCAGCTCGACGTCCCCCGGCACTTGTTTGTCCCTTCGCGGGAAGGGATGAACACCCTGGCCCTTTCTTGCGGTTTGGTCGTTGATCAGGTTCTCGACGATTCGAGTGCTTTGCAGTTTGTGGCAAGCGAACTGTACCGGAAGGACATCCCGTTCAATGAGCAAAATTATCAACAATATTTTTCAGTGGCACAAATGAAAAAGTTTCGCGCGCAAGCCCGCGATGCCAATGCCAAGCATCTGGGCGATCAAGCTGCTTTCATTCTCAAACCAGCATAAATTTTTCCCCCCGTTGGCTCCTCTCTCAAATTTCCGCGATCGCTCTGAGAAGGTGAAATTTGAAATGCGCCACGAGCAGGGGGAGGCAAGGGTTCTGCGCGGCGAAGCTTTTAAGCATGGCTGCTATCTTTGATTCAGCTGGGATGTTAGTTGCGAATTGGTAGGAGCTTCCCGGGGGAAGAACATGCAGGTTCACGAGATGAAATCCAATTGGAGCGGCCGGCGCTTCGACATCGGCGCCATGCTGGCGGAGCGGGAAGCGGAGCGCTATGGCCTGCACTCGCAACATCTGAACGAGATGATGGTCCGGGTAGTGCAGACGCTCGGCTTCGACGTCGGCTTTTGTGCTGGCCAAGGCCAATATCTGTTCGATCGCGCCGGCAATCGCTATCTTGACCTCCTCAGCGGTTGGGGTGTTTTTGGAATCGGCCGCAATCATCCCTTGCTGCGCGAAACCTTGAACAATGTCCTTGCAAGCGATCTACCCAATCTCGTGCAGATGGACGTATCCGTTCTCGCCGGTCTGCTCGCCGAACGCTTGCTTGGTTTTGTTCCGTTTCTCGACAAGGTTTTCTTTACGAATTCCGGGTCGGAGGCCGTCGAGGCCGCGCTTAAATTTGCGCGCCGCGCCACCCGGCGTCCTGGCATTGTCTATTGCGATCACGCCTTTCATGGCTTGACCTATGGCGCCTTGTCGTCAAACGGCGATGGGGTTTTTCGGGAGAGCTTCGGTCCCTTCGTCCCTGGTTGCGCCGCAATCCCATTCAACGATCTTGCAGCTTTGGAGAAAGCCTTGTCCGCGCGCGATGCCGCAGCGTTCATTGTCGAGCCGATCCAAGGCAAGGGAGTCAATCTTCCGGATGATCTCTATCTTCGCGGCGCTCAGGCCCTGTGCCGTGAATATGGGACCTTGTTCGTAGCCGACGAGATCCAGACCGGACTTGGCCGTACCGGACGATTCCTCGCAGTCGAACATTGGGGCGTCGAGCCCGACATGGTCTTGCTCGCCAAGACGCTCTCAGGCGGTCATGTGCCTATAGGCGCGGTGTTAACCCGCAAGGCAATCTTTGAAAAAGTTTTCAACCGCATGGACCGGGCCGTGGTGCATGGCTCGACCTTTGCAAAGAACGATCTCGCCATGGCAGCCGGTCTTGCCACTCTCGAAGTGATCGAAGCCGAGGGGCTCGTCCAAAAGGCCGCTCAGACCGGATCCCGGCTTCTCGCCGCCTTCGAGGCCATGGCAGAGCGGTACGAGCTCGTGCGGGCGGTGCGCGGGAAAGGCCTCTTGATCGGCATCGAATTCGGGCCGCCCGGTTCGCTAAAGCTCAAGGCGGCGTGGACGCTGCTCGAAGCGGTGAACGCCGGCCTGTTTTGCCAGCTCATCACAATACCGCTGTTTAAGGATCACAAAATTCTGGCCCAGGTCGCGGGCCACGCGAACCACACCGTGAAGCTTCTTCCGGCGCTCATCATAACGGATTCGGATTGCGAGTGGATCGAACGCGCCTTTGAGGCGGCGATTGCCGATAGCCATCGCGTGCCGGGCGCGGTTTGGTCTCTCGGCAAGACCTTGGCCGATCATGCCCTGAAAGCCCGGGCAACGAAGTAGGCGCAAGCCGGGATACCGGAGCGGCTTACCCCAACCTCTTCTTGAAGACGATCGGACTCACAGCGCGCGGAGCGCTGAAATTGTTTGCTCGACCTGCGGCAATTCACGAACGGCGATGGCTTTCATGCCGGCGTGGCTGCCACCAAACCGGCCAGCGCTTTAGCCATCAATGCCCGCGCGGGCACGAAGGTGGCTTTCACGTTTTTCTCCTTGGCGCTGACTGCCCTCGGCCGACTATTGAAGCCGGATTTTAGCGCATCCCGGTTGCGATCAAACCGGGGGCCGCGCAACTTCAGCTCTAACTTTGTCTTTTCCGCGCGTTTTTCAAAGTGAAACGGCACGGTTACTCGGACTTAGCTCTCGATTGCGGCGCAAGGCCGGGGTCCGGCTTGAAATTTGACGCGGGTTTCCTTTTTGCCATTGCCGGTTTCACCCTTGCCTTCGCGCGATCCTCGAACGCCGCCTGCAAGGCGAGCGCACGGGCCTGGGTGATCCGCAGCGCGCAAAATCCGTGAATATCCTCGCGCGAATAATTGCGGCAAATCATTTCGCGTTCCGACGAGAACCCCGCCTGCTCGCGGGCGATTTGCTTGATGGCCTCTTTGTCCTTGCCGGCGCTCGCCAGAAGTGCGTGAAACTTGGCGAGCATCGCCGAGTCTATGCGGCCCCGCTCGCGCTCCAACTGCTTCGTCTGTTCGGGACCGATAGTGTTCGCCAGGGGGCCCCAAAGGCCGGCCGGATCGACCCGGCAATCCGCCGTCCGGAAATCGCATGTGTGGGGTGTGCGGGTGACGAGGACGGCTCCCTCCAGCACATCAAGCGAAAACGGGCAAGTTTCGATCTCAACTTCATAGCGCGATACGCCATTAGGCCGCCCGGCGAATCTTGTTTGGATCGGCGTGCCCGCGACCACTTCGACCTGGCATTGTTCGCCTGGATGCGAAATTTTTTCCCCGGCGATCGAAAGCCGGGTGATCTCAAGCCCTTTGCCTGACCCGCGCTGGAAAGCGATGATCCCGGCAAATCCGTCGCGCGAGAGTTCCTGCCCGAAAATCGTCTCCTCCGAGGGCGGCTTGAGTCCCGCCGGTTTCGGTTGCCCTGGCGCGGGACCGGTGGGATTGGGGGCCGCCTTTGTCGCCGTGGAAGGCGACGCCTGGAGGGCGCCTGGTAGCATGAGTTGCGCGCGTCCCAACGCCGGGGTCAACAGAGCCGCAAGAAGCACAACCGAAGGAAAATGTCTCAACTGGACTCCCGCCCGGATGAAATGCCGCGGCACGATAGCACTTTGCGCCGCGTACTGGCACATTTGCGCGGCTGGACAAATCGACACAAGGCAAACTTACCTGATTCCCGTAAGGATTCCAGCGGCCTGGCCGACGCCCTTGCCGGCGGTCTAGGGCAGGAAAAATTCTGGCCCGCGTCGCCGCTTGCCTCGAACCTTCGTCTTGCACACCTCGATCGCCCACTTATATTCGGCACATCTTGCGTTCCTGCGCTGCCATACCAATTTGACCTTAATCGGGGACCGGGCGGAAATCCGTCCGCCCATTTGCCGGATCGCCTCGGGCTCCGGTGGTCTTGCGGATCGAAAGGACGAGCAACCATGGCTAAAGTAATCGGAATTGACCTCGGCACCACCAATTCTTGCGTGGCGATCATGGAAGGTGCGACGCCGAAGGTTATCGAGAACGCCGAGGGGGCGCGGACCACACCCTCCATCGTCGCTTTCACGGACGACGGCGAGCGTCTCGTCGGCCAGCCGGCCAAGCGTCAGGGCGTCACCAATCCCGAACGGACGTTTTTTGCGATCAAGCGGCTTATCGGCCGGACCTTCGACGACCCGATGACCAAGAAGGACATGGGCCTGGTCCCTTATAAGATTATTCGCGCCTCCAACGGGGACGCCTGGGTCGCGGCGGATGGCAAGCAATATTCCCCCTCGCAGATTTCCGCCTTTATCTTGCAGAAGATGAAGGAGACCGCCGAAGCCTATCTCGGCCAGGAGGTGCGCCAGGCGGTCATTACCGTTCCCGCCTATTTCAACGATGCCCAGCGGCAGGCGACCAAGGACGCAGGCAAGATCGCGGGCCTCGAGGTCCTCCGCATCATCAACGAGCCGACGGCGGCGGCGCTTGCCTATGGCCTCGACAAGAAGGGCTCGGGGGTCATCGCGGTTTACGATCTCGGCGGCGGCACATTCGACATCTCCATCCTCGAAATCGGCGATGGCGTATTCGAGGTGAAATCGACCAACGGTGACACCTTCCTGGGAGGCGAGGATTTCGATGTCCGCCTTGTCGAGTATCTTGCCGGCGAGTTCAGGAAGGACAATGGTATCGACCTGAAAAAGGACAAGCTCGCGCTACAGCGCCTCAAGGAAGCAGCCGAAAAAGCCAAGATCGAATTGTCGTCGGCGACCCAAACCGAGATCAACTTGCCCTATATCACGGCCGACGCCACGGGGCCGAAACATCTCGCCTTGAAACTCACGAGGGCGAAGTTCGAGGCTCTTGTCGACGATCTGATCCAAAAAACCGTCGAACCCTGCCGCAAGGCCTTGAAGGACGCGGGGCTTAGCGCGGGCGAGATCAATGAAATCGTTCTCGTCGGCGGCATGACCCGGATGCCCAAGGTGCAGGACGTGGTCAAAAGCTTCTTCGGCAAGGAGCTGCATAAGGGGGTCAATCCCGACGAAGTGGTCGCGATCGGCGCGGCGGTTCAGGCCGGCGTCCTTCAGGGCGATGTGAAGGACGTGCTGTTGCTCGACGTGACGCCTCTGTCCCTCGGCATCGAGACCCTTGGCGGCGTGTTCACGCGGCTGATCGAAAGGAACACCACCATTCCGACCAAAAAGAGCCAGGTATTTTCGACCGCCGAAGACAATCAGACGGCGGTTACCATCCGCGTCTTCCAGGGCGAACGCGAAATGGCGGCGGACAATAAGCTGCTTGGCCAGTTCGATCTCGTCGGGATCCCAAGCGCGCCGCGCGGCGTGCCGCAGATCGACGTTACTTTCGATATCGACGCCAATGGCATTGTCAACGTATCGGCGAAGGACAAGGCAACCAACAAGGAGCAGCAGATCCGGATCCAGGCCTCTGGCGGCCTCAGCGAAGGCGATATCGATAGAATGGTCAAGGACGCTGAATCGCACGCTTCCGAAGATAAGAGACGCCGTGAACTCGTCGATGCCAAGAATCATGGCGAGGCGATGATCCATACCGCCCAGAAATCCTTGACGGAATTCGGGACCAAGGTCGCCGAATCCGACAAGAGTGCGATCGACGCCGCGATTGGCGCTTTGAAGGCGGCTCTTGAGGGCGAGGACACCGAGGCGATCAAGGCCAGGACGAATGACCTTGTGCAAGTGTCCATGAAGCTCGGCGAAGCGCTGTATAAGGCCCAAGGCGCGGGGCCGGGCGCAGAGGGCGCGCAGGCCGGGACAAAGGACGATGTCATCGATGCCGACTTCAAGGAAGTCGGCCCCGACGACAAGAAGAAATCCGCGTAAACGAGCAGGCAGATCCGCGCGAATCGTGACTCCGATTTGGCTCAAAGCGGACCACCTCCCAGCTGTTTATTTCCGGGGGGCGTTTCGGGCGAAATCCGTTTTCCCTTTCGCGGATCATGCGTTAGCGTGAACCGGGGATGTTTGCTTCGGCGGGGTGATCCCGGTGCTACCTCGACCTTGCCGCCCGCGCCGTTTATGGTTTGGAACCTTGCCTAAAGGGCGCTGTGCCGGCATCGAGATGGAATTGGCGTGGGGCCACATAAATTTTAGCAGGGGATAGGCGGCGCCGGAACACCCAGCGAGAAGCCCCGGCGGGCGCAGGGATTGGAACGCGAAGCGCGATGGTGAGACGGGACTATTACGACATTCTTGGCATTTCCAAAGGCTGCACGGACGCCGAGATGAAATCGGCTTTTCGCAAGGCGGCGATGCAATGTCATCCCGACCGCAACCCCGGCAATAAGGAAGCCGAAATTCAGTTCAAGGAACTCAACGAAGCCTATCAAGCGTTGTCGGATTCGCAGAAACGGGCGGCTTACGATCGCTATGGTCATGCCGCCGTCGAACATGGCGGTTTCGGAACCGGGGGCGATGGTTTCGCGGCGTCGATGGCGGATATTTTCGACGACCTTTTCGGCGATGTGATGGGCGGGCGGCGCGGCGGCGGACGCAGGGGCCCGGGGCGCGGGTCGGATCTCCGCTACAACCTGGAAATTTCGCTCGAACAAGCATTTCACGGCAAGACGGCATCGATTAGCCTGCCGGCCTCGGTGGCCTGCGAGGCCTGCGCGGGATCCGGTGCCAAGGCTGGCGCGAAACCGCGGTTTTGTCCCACCTGCGGCGGGCAGGGGCGGGTGCGTGCGCAGCAAGGCTTCTTCGCGATCGAACGGACCTGTCCGCATTGCCACGGGGGCGGCGAAATCATCGACGATCCATGCCAGGCCTGCGGCGGCTCGGGGCGCGTCACCCGCGAACGCCGCCTTTCCGTCAATATTCCACCTGGCGTCGAGGACGGGACGCGGATCCGTCTCGGCGGCGAAGGGGAGGCAGGGGCAAAGGGCGGTCCGGCGGGCGATCTTTACATCTTCGTGTCGACGAAGCCGCATCCTTTTTTTCAGCGCGACGGCGCCGATCTTTTCTGCCGCGTTCCGATCTCGATGGTCCAGGCGGCGCTCGGCGCGGAAGTGAGCGTTCATACGCTCGATGGCGCCGCAGCCAAGGTCAAAATCCCGGAAGGCGCTCAATCCGGCAAACAATTCAAGTTGAAAAACAAGGGCATGCCGGTGCTGAGATCGCGCGATACCGGCGATCTTTATATCGAGGTGACGGTTGAAACGCCGCAAAGTCTCACCAAGCGGCAACGCGAACTCCTCATCGAATTCGAAGCACTGTCCTCGACAAAGACGCATCCGGAATCCGCTGGCTTTTTTGCCAGGATGAAAGACTTTTTCGAGACTTTGAGCGGGTAGTGACCCCTGGCGCACGCAACCCTTGCTCGTTTCATTTATTTATGTTTTGTGACGGCTCGGCCTTGTGCTGGCGATTTTGCGCGTCTTGAGGGAGGGTCTTTTTTTGCGTAGCGAACCCGCGCGCGCGAACCAGCGCAACTCGTCAAAGCCCAACACGCCGATCGAGGAGCGGATTGCCGACGAGGCGCGGTTCTTCAGATCGTGGCTCGACAATCCAGGAATTGCCGGCGCGGTCTCCCCATCGGGGCGCTTTCTGGCGCGCATGATGGCCCGTTACGTCGATCCGCGCAAAGCGGGACCTGTTGTCGAACTGGGCCCGGGCACCGGCGCGATCACGGAGGCGCTTTTGGCGCGCGGCATCGCGCCAGGGCGACTGTTTCTCGTGGAATTCGACGCCAGCTTCTGCAAGCTCCTTAAGCGGCGCTTTCCCGGCGTTCATGTCATCAAAGGGGATGCGTATCAATTGTGGCAGACACTGAAAGGGCGGCTGCGCCGGCCGCCGGCCGCGATCGTATCGAGCCTGCCGCTCCTATTGAAGCCAGAGACGCAAAGACTTGCGCTCCTCGCCGATGCCCTAGATTGCATGCGCCCGGACGGGTGCTTCGTCCAATTTACTTATGGCCGTGTCTCGCCAGTGCCCTGTGGCAAAGCATCGGCGCTCGATTTTCACGTCGAGGCTTCCCCGCCGGTCTGGTTGAACCTGCCGCCCGCGCGCGTCTGGATTTACCGGCGTCAGACGCAGGCAGCCAAGAGCGCGGTGCAAAGGCGGCCGAACCCTGCGCAGGAGTTCTTCGACAAACTCAAGCTCGGGACCGAAAGGATCCATCTCGACTTGAAGAAAGAGATCGCCGCCGCCAAAGCCAGGCTTCGAATCGAGACGAGACCTTGCCAACCCCCGCCGAACAGACTGCGGGCGAAGTCCCGGTTAGACAGCTTGCGCAAGGCGTCCAGTATCGATTCTTCGCACCATCCATAATGAGCGCGGCGGCTTCTACCGAGCAACAAGTGGCCAGACAGGCCGTCTAGCGCCGGTCAAATTCCCTGTGTATAGCTCTCGTACGCTCTTGTAGCGGATGGCCCTTAATAGCTCAAGGTGCGCATGCTTCTGCGAGGTGGCTGATTCGCATGTCGGGAGCATACCAAATGCATGGGACGCCGATTCCGGCAACGGCATCCGTTCGTAGCGCTGCATTTGCGCGAGATATTCCAACCAACATGGCCGAAAGGCTAATCGTAGCCCTTGACGTTCCTAGCCCGTATGATGCCAAAGAACTTATAAAGAAATTAGATGGTATCGTTTCTTTTTACAAAATAGGGTTGTGGCTTCTTTTTGCTAAGGGGACAGATAAACTCATTGATGAGCTTATCAAGAACGGGAAGAATGTCTTTCTTGACTATAAAATGTTTGACATAGGGGAGACCGTCCGGAAAGGCGTTACTCGCGCAAAGGATCGTGGAATAAAATTTGTCACTGTGCATGGTGATGACGAGATTATGAAGGCGGCCGTCGAAGGAAAAGGAGATTATAACTTCCTAAAAATTTTTACAATAACTGTGTTAACTAGCATGAATGATCAAGACCTCAAAGAAATGGGCTATAGACTTACTGTAAAAGAATTGATTGAACTGCGCGTTAGAAAATCTCGTGAATGTGGATGTGACGGAATTATTGCATCCGCGGAAGATAACCCGAATGAAATACGTCGACTCGTTGATGACCAGGGGCTCCTGATAGCAACCCCCGGCATTCGCTCCATTGGTCACCGGACAGACGACCATAAACGGGCTGCAAGCCCAACAGAGGCAATCAGGGATGGGGCAGATTACTTGGTGATTGGCCGGCCAATCATTCAGAGTAACGATCCTGCTTCAATGGCTCGTACCGTGATTGAGGAAATGAAGCTTGGCATGCCCGGCCAAAGCGCTTAGCCGCCGATGATGGCCGCTGACCGCTCAGTAATGCCCTTTCTATGACCTCGTCGACGCTGGTTATGCTTACGGCGTCGCGGATCTCGTCGCGCGGCGCGTGGCGCAGGCGCGCGAAGCGGGCCGTGACGACTAGTTTTGTCCGCTGAGGAGGTGGGCGTCGTGCGCGCGCGTTTTGGCCGGGATATGATCCTCGTAAAGCATGCAATAAGACCCGCTGGCGTCGCGGCCGCCGGCCAGAAACGAACCATGACGCCCGCCGCCGCCATTGCCGCCGGGGCGGATTATCT
>JBAUNU010000125.1:0-1693 GCA_049579405.1 Methylocella sp. | reverse complement strand
TCCGGCTCGCGGAATTTTTTGGCCGGGCGCACGAAATCGCGGAAATAGCGCACCGCATAGGTCACCAGCCGGTCAAGACGCGGATGCGTCGCGGCCGAAACGTCCGGCGCATAGCGGCGCAGAAATCCCCAGAGAACCTGCGGATCTTCGCTGTTCGCCACGGCGGCAAGGTTTAGCAACATGCCAAAGGTGATTAGCGTGGCTTGGCTGCCATGATGCAAGACTTCGGGCGGCGGCGGCTCGCCCGAATGAATATGCCAGACCGGGTTGCCGAGACGCTCCTTTGCTTCCTGGCTTGGATAAGCTTTGAGGAAGGCGAGATAATCATCGACCGTGCGGGGGACCACGTCGAAGTAGAGCCGCTTGGCGGCGGTTGGTTTTTGATACATGAAAAGCGATAGACTTTCGGGGCTCGCATAGGTGAGCCATTCCTCGATGGTCAGGCCATTGCCTTTCGACTTCGAGATTTTTTGGCCCTTTTCGTCGAGGAACAATTCATAACTGAACCCTTCCGGTGGCGTGCCGCCGAGCGCGCGCACGATCGCGCCGGATAATTTGACCGATTCGATCAGATCCTTGCCGGCCATCTCGTAGTCGATCTTGAGCGCATACCAGCGCATCGCCCAGTCCGGCTTCCATTGCAGCTTGCAGGCGCCGCCGGTTACCAGGGTCTCGAAAGTCTCCCTTGTGTCCGGATCGCGCCAACTAAGCGTGCCCGCGGCGGCATCGATCCTTTCGATCGGCACCTGCATTATAACGCCGGTTCTTGGATGAACCGGCAGAAACGGCGAATAAGTAGCGGCACGCTCCCCGCGAAAGCTCGGCAGCATGATCGCCATGACGTCGTCGTAATGAGCCAGGACGCGGAGGAGCGCGGCGTCGAAGCGGCCAGACCTATAGTAATCCGTCGCCGAGGCGAAGTCGTAGTCGAAGCCGAACTCATCGAGAAATGCGCGCAGCCGCGCGTTGTTGTGCGCGCCAAAGCTTGCATGCGTGCCGAAAGGATCCGGAACCTCGGTCAGCGGCTTGCCAAGATGGGCAACGATAAGATCCTTGTTCGGAATATTGTCCGGCACCTTGCGAAGGCCGTCCATGTCGTCGGAAAATGCAATGAGGCGGGTTTTGACCTTGTCCCCGGTCAAGACCCGGAACGCGTGGCGCACCATGCTCGTGCGGGCGACCTCGCCAAAGGTCCCGATATGCGGCAGGCCGGAAGGCCCGTAGCCTGTCTCGAACAACACTTCGGTCTGGCCGGTTGCCGCGATGCGCGCCAAGATCTTGCGCGCCTCCTCGAATGGCCAGGCGTTGGCTTGACCGAGCGCTCCGGCGAGGGAACCGGCGTCCGGAGGTGCGGCGAAAGACTTTACGGCAGAACCCATAGAATTTCCTTTAAAACGCAACAGGTTTGCCGGATTTCTTGGGCATCCGACGAAGCATACGAAGAAGAGCGCCCGCGAAGATTTCCAGCAGCTTCGACTATCCCGCAGGGCGGATAGCCCGCAACGGAGTTGACGCTCGAAACCCAGTGTGCAACCACCTGTCGCCCCTAAAGGTGCGATCGCGGGCGGTTAGCTCAGCTGGTAGAGCATCTCGTTTACACCGAGAGGGCCGGCGGTTCGAGTCCGTCACCGCCCACCAATGCGCGGCAAGCCGCGGTGGCCTGTGTGTTGCCGCGCTTGCGCCCGGGCAGGGG
>JBAUNU010000124.1:0-3533 GCA_049579405.1 Methylocella sp. | reverse complement strand
GGTGTGGGCCACCCGGTGGGGTGCGGACACCATCATGGATTTGTCCACCGGCAAAGACATTCACGCCACCCGCGAGTGGATTCTGCGCAACTCTCCGGTGCCGGTGGGCACGGTGCCGATCTATCAGGCGCTCGAAAAAGTCGACGGCGATCCCGTAAAACTCACTTGGGAGATTTTCCGCGACACCTTGATCGAGCAGGCCGAGCAGGGCGTCGATTATTTCACGATCCATGCCGGCGTCCGCCTCGCGCATGTGCCGCTGACCGCCAAGCGCACCACCGGCATTGTCTCGCGCGGCGGCTCGATCATGGCGCGCTGGTGCCTCGCCCATCATAACGAAAGCTTTCTCTACGAGCGCTTCGACGAGATTTGCGCCATCATGCGCGCTTACGATGTCTCGTTCTCGCTTGGCGACGGTCTGCGTCCTGGCTCGATCGCCGATGCCAATGACCGAGCTCAATTCGCTGAGCTCGAAACGCTCGGCGAATTGACAAAAATCGCCTGGAGCAAGGGCTGTCAGGTCATGATCGAAGGGCCCGGCCATGTGCCGATGCACAAGATCAAGATTAACATGGAAAAGCAGCTTGCGGAATGCGGCGAGGCGCCGTTCTACACGCTCGGGCCGCTGACGACCGATATCGCGCCGGGTTACGATCACATCACCTCGGGAATCGGCGCCGCGATGATCGGCTGGTTCGGCTGCGCCATGCTCTGCTATGTGACGCCGAAGGAACATCTTGGCCTGCCGGATCGCGACGACGTGAAGGTGGGTGTGATCACCTATCGCATCGCCGCGCACGCCGGCGACCTCGCCAAGGGGCACCCGGCGGCGCAACTTCGCGACGATGCGGTCTCCCGCGCGCGTTTCGATTTCCGCTGGCAGGATCAGTTTAACCTCGGTCTCGATCCCGACACGGCGCGGCTGTTTCATGACGAGACGCTGCCGAAAGAGGCGCATAAAACCGCGCATTTCTGCTCGATGTGCGGGCCGCAATTTTGCTCGATGAAGATTACGCAAGATTTGCGCGAGGAAGTTCTGGCGATGACCGAGCGCGAAAAAGGTATGGCGGAGAAGAGCGCCGAGTTTTTGGAAAAGGGCGGCAAGCTTTATGTATAGAGTGAGACGACATGCATAGAGCGAAACGATGCCGTCCTTTTGGCCGGGTCGGGCGACGAGGTTCAGGCTATCGCGCCCCACGCGGACGAACCACCGTTGGGCGGCACGCGCGATCCGCAAAAGGGCGGCGCGCTATGCCGCCGAGGGCGTCGCCGGTTTGCGGAACCGATCCTCGCAGCCGAAGCGGCTCCACTGCCCAACTACCCATGCCGTTGCCGGCCGGGTTTGACAATAAGATCGGTTAATGACAGCTTCCGCGCTGCCGGGGACAGAAGGAAATTGCCGTGCCACGCCAGGAATCCGGGAAAAATGGCCATTTTTTTACGCTATTGCGATCTAACTTATTGATTCCATCGCGCGGCGCGGTTGCGCCAAAATACCGCATCTTTTGAACCAATGGCGACCGCTGTCATTATCGTGGCTTATTGCAATAACCTGGATGTCACCGAATGCCTCGAGGCGGTCAGTGACCAGGCCGGCGGTGGGGAACTGGGCGTCTTTGTGGTTGAAAACGGTGGTCCCGCTGCTTTTGATGCTCTCGCGGACGCCTTGGCTGCGCCGGGAGGGCCGTGCATCGAAGCGGCCTCGTCCAAACTAGCGAATCTGGCTAGTCCAGGCGGGTGTCACCGGCGCTGCGTCGAGCTTGTGACCCGCCGCGGTGACTGGCCGGTCGCTGTGGCGGAAGCGCCCGAAAACCTCGGCTACGGCGGCGGCATCAACAGTTGGCTCGAGCGGCTAAGGCCGTATCCCGAATGGGATGGATTCTGGATCCTCAACCCTGATACGATGCCAGAACCAATGGCCCTGTCCGCCCTCAAGGCCGCTTGCGTCATGCCGAGCTGCGGCATGGCGGGCAGTACGATCGTTGACTTCAAATGCCGCGATAAAGTGCATCTGCGCGGTTTGCTTTGGCGGAGGTGGCGCGGCGGCAGTATCGCCGTCGACCGCGGCAAGCACATAAGCGACCCAGCTGCCCCTGGAGGCGCCAAGGCAATCGACTCACCCGCGGGCACGTCCACCTATGTGACAAGAGCCTGTCTCGCCCAGATTGGGTATCCCCGGGAAGACTACTTCCTATATTTCGAGGATCTTGAGTGGGGCATGCGCGCAAAGTCGGCTGGCCTATTAACTCGAGCGGACGACTCCGTTGTTTTGCATAAGTATGGAACAACAATCGGATCGGCGGCGTCACGAAAAGAACGATCGCACCTCGCGGTCTTTCTTGACGCGCGAAACAGCCTGTTGTTTGTTTGGCGCACAGATCCGGGCGCAATTGGCTGGATGATTGTGCGTACGCTCTTGCGCTCTTGCGAGTACCTCCTCGTGGGCTCGGTTCGCAACGCAATGGCGACGCTTGCAGGCATGACGGCGTTTTTTCGCGGCGAAACCGGCCGGCCGCGCTTCGTCAGGTAGCGGTTCGGAGGCTTGACTGACTATAGCCTCTACGCAGACCGCTGCTGGATTCGCACATTTCGAAGGATCCAGCGGTGCATTATGGCGTGAACTGGACGAGCCCATGGAGCAGGACCACGGCAACGCGGCTTGCCGACGCATGACGCGCGGGCTTCAATATCCGGTGAGCCCGGTGACTCGTGCCGGCGGCGCCCATCAACACGCCGTTTTCGCGAAAATTGCTCTGCGCCGAGCCCAGGCAGCGTGAACCGTGACCTGATCCGCGAAGCGCCTGGCGAGCCATCGACGAGCGCGGCCGCTTGCGTGGCCCGGCGCATTGGCGGCGCCGTCAGCTTCGTTGGGCGCTCATGAATCGTCGCCGTGATTGGCAATGACGGCGAGGAAGATCGCGCCAAAACGCGCGGCCTTGGCTGGCCCGACGCCGGGAATAAGCAGCAAATCCTCGCGGGTTTTTGGACGCACGAGGGCCATTTCGCTCAAGACGCTGTCGTGGAATATGACGAAAGCGGGTTGCTTTTGGTCTCTCGCGATTTCGAGGCGTTTGGCCTTGAGCGCGGCGAACAAGCTGTTTTGCCGGGCGGTCAGCAGTGCTGTCCCCGCCCCTGGCTTGACCGGCTCGAATGCCTCGCGGGCGAGCACCGGATCCTTCGCCTGCGCAACCTCGATCTCGTCCAAGCTTCGCCGGACGGAGGCTGTGCGCCCGCTCGACAAAGTCATGCCGCCACGCAGCGTCAAAGGCGCGTCGCCCGAGAGCACGGCGCGTCCGGTCCCGGTGATAATCCAACGATCACGATCTTCCGGGTCTTGAGCGATCAGATTCGCCGCCTGAAGCTGATAAAAGATGCTGCGCCATTCGGCCGCATTGAACTCTTTGCCGATCCCGAATGTCGGCAGGAGATCGTGGCCATGCCGCCGGATTGCGTCGCTTGCTTGGCCGACGAGGAGATTGGCGAGGTGGCCCGGAAAAAATCGCCCGGAGGTGCGGCGGATCGCGGACATGATC
>JBAUNU010000123.1:0-4918 GCA_049579405.1 Methylocella sp. | reverse complement strand
TTGGGGCCTCCCGAGATTGGCGAGGAATATTTTTGGCCGCTCCCCGGTTTTGCGGAATTGCTCGTCCGAAACGGCGCGCAAGATCTCGTAAGGCTCGGCGTCGCGCCGCGAGGGCAGGGCCGCGTGCGCGGGAGCCTCATCGGCCCCGGCGGGAGCTGGTTCGAGGACGTTGACCGGCGCCTCGCCAAGAAGAGGAAACGCGCTCGTCCCGGTGATCGCGAGCGTGCGACGCGCGATGGCCTCGCGTCGCGCCGCCGCCGCCGCGGCGATTTCCTTTTGCGGCACGCCCACTCGAAGAGAGGCGATCATGCCGCCTTGCGCCTCGAAACTTTGGAACAACCGCCACGCGCGCGTGCAAAGCTCCTCCGTCAGGGCTTCGAAACTCCCGGCACCGGCGGCGGGATCGGCGACTTTCGCAAGCTTCGCCTCATGGATCAAGATAAGCTGCGTGTTGCGCGCGACGCGCCGGGCGAAATCGTCGGGCAAGCCGAGCGCCAGAGTGAGGGGCAAGACTGTGATCGCATCCGCGCCGCCCACGCCAGCCGCAAATACGCCCATCGCAGCGCGTAAAATATTTACCCAGGGATCATATTTCGTCATCATCCGGAAAGCGGTCTCGGCATGGAGGCGCATCGGGATCGGCGTCAGGCCGCAGGCTGACTCAACGCGCGCCCAGAGAAGGCGCAAGGCGCGGAATTTGGCGAGAGACAAAAATTCATCGGCGTCGGCGGCGAGAAGAAACGCGATCTCGCTCCGCGCATTTTCAAGCGAAAGACCGTTGGCCTCAAGCAGGCGGAGATATTCGACCCCCGTGGCGATCACGCACCCAAGTTCTTGTGCTTCCCCCGCGCCTGCTTCGTGATAAGGCCGCCCATCTGAGAGAAAGAGGTGCCCGGCGAAGCCCGCGCCGCGCAAGAGCTTGTGCATCTCCGCGACGCCGCGCCCGGGGGGCAAAACGCCCGTCCGCGCGAGATGCCCAACCGGATCGTGGCCGAAATCGATATCGAGCGAAGCCGAAGTCAAACTGCGGTTTCGTGCCATCGAAGCAAAGGCGGGCGCGATGTCCGCGCGCGCGCCCGCATCGACACGTAGCGATATGAGATCGAGATCGATCCCGGCAAGCGCGGCATCGAGATCGCGCTCGCCGTCAATCCGCACGCCAAAGCCCCGCACGGAGTGCGCTTGCGCAACGGTGAGGGTCAGCGCATCGGCGCCCCCGATGAGGTCCGCGCGGGCCATTTGGTTGGCGGTCTCGGGCGCGGGATGATCCATCCGTTGCGAAATTGTCCACGCGCCCGGCTTTTGCCGCAGCGCCCGCGCACTTTCGTTTGTGGGGCGTTGATAGAGGGGCGCGATCTTCATCCCTTCGAATGTCGTCGAGACAAGCGATTCAAAAGGCCTGCCGTCGAGCGCGCGTTCAACGAGTCGTCGCCATTCCGCCTCGCTGGCGGGCGGGAATTGCATCCCCGGAGCAGGCGCGGCCACCTTCATGGCTTTTGCGGCTCCATGTGCTCTTCGATCCACGCGGACAAGCCAGGCTCGTCGAGCGTTCCATCAGCGAGTGCGAGGATCGTTTGAAGGGCATTCACTTGGCCGGCTGCAAGCCGGTATCCGTTGAGGCCCAGAAACAAGCCAATCGACAAGAACGCCGCCCGCTTGTTGCCATCCACGAAAGCGTGGTTTCGGGCGATCCCGTATGCGTAGGAAGCGGTGAGCGCCGCAATCGTGCCCGCGGCATTATAGGCCAATAGGTTTTGCGGCCGCGCGAGCGCGGCGTCTAGCAACCCTTCGTCTCTCAATCCCCGCGCTCCGCCGACCTCGGACAAGCTTAGTTCGTGCAGCAACAACAAAGCTTTCTTTGCAATCCAGCGCGGCTCGGCCTTCATTTAGCCAAGGCTTTGAAGGCGTCGCGGTATTGCTTCATGAACCGCTCGCCCAGCTTGATCTCTTCCGCGATCGCTGGATCGTAAGGCGTAAGAAGGTAGCCTTCCGGAGTCTCGACGGCGTAAAGAGTATCGCCTTTCTCGACCTTCAGCCGAGTCAGCATCTCTTCCGGAATCACCACTCCGGTCGAGGTGCCGATCGCCGTCAGTTTGAGCGCGGTCATGGGGGGCTCCTATCCATAATTTATCGACATCATAGTACGGATGGTGGCCCGCTCAAAGGAATGCGAATGATGCTCACAATGCCTCGGGCGCGGGGCGCGGACAAAGCAGACCGATTTGCAGCCCTTCGAAAGTGTTCGAGATCAGGCTTTCAAAGATGCAAAGAAGAGGTAGGAGGCGCGCTCGCGGAGACGTGGGCGGGAGTGCGGTCGGTGAAGGGGACAAGCTGGTTCATGCTGGTATGGCGCTCTTGGTGCTACGAACCGCGCGCCCATAGCTGAGAGCACTAATCAACAGTGACAGGAAAGAAACACTTGCGGCTGCGGCGGCGATGAACGTACTCCGCTCTGCTGCCGCTGCATTACGCAGCGCGGTCTGGTACGCATCGTCAGCGACGCGCATGCCGGAATATGCCTCAACATAGCGATGCGCCGTGTCGGGTGAGTCTCGGCAGGCAATCTCTTGGCACGTCAGGCGCGAGCTTCAGACTAAGAATTTCTCGGTTTGATTTCTTATCCAGCTCAGCGAGAATTTGGCCAATCGCGCTGCGTTCGGTCTCTGACTTGAGGAGCTCCACGGATTTCTTGATCCCCTCATAGTAGTAATCTGGAGAGGAGGTGTCGTAGTAGGTATCTGCAGAGAGTAACTCACTGTAGTAGGTGGTTCGCTTACGATTCGGTTGGCTTTGACTCCAGCCGACGCTGAGAAAGATCGTTGCGGGAAAACTAACCGCGATTCTGATAATGAGCCCCCGAAGCGTCCTGAAAGCGTCCTCCAAAGCATATGATAAAGGATATTATCATATATTAGGGTGTGCGCGATTGCTGTCCCGCTTTGTGCCTTTTGTGAAAGGGTCGCCCTTGCGAGAAGGGCGACCCTTTAGGAGTTGCCGCCGCCACCCATGCGGTCGTCTCTTACGCTCCAGCATGGGCACGCCCAACGCCTCATCGGCCGTGGCAAGCGGTCGTTGCGTCCGCCGGTTCATTCGTCCAGCCCGGCCAGCATTTTCACGATGACCGGACGCAGGGCGGGCAGATGGACCGTCGCGATTTCCCACATATCGCGCGAGTTGATCCGGTAATATTCGTGCCGTAGCAGGTTGCCAATCCCGATGACCGGCTGCCAGTGCACGCCGGGATATTTGTTGCGCAGCTCCAAAGGGAGTTCCTTGGCGGCTTCCGAAATGATTTGGACCGCCCGCTCGACTGCCCGCTCGTAGAGGAAGTTGTTGTCCACGTGCGTGAAGGTGAGGCCTTGCGTGGCCGCGACGATGCCGTCGATCTGCTCCAGGATGTGCTCAAGCCGGGCTTGCGGCAGTTTCGCTGAAACCATCAGAAGACCCGGATCGCGCCGTCCTCGATATAGGGCCGGTAGCAAGGAACAATGCTGTCGCGGGTGCTGTAGCCGAGTTCGATGCCGGGAAAGGTCTGCTGCAAGACCGTGAGGGTCTCCATGAAGGGCGTGAGTCCGAACGCGTTCTCGTCGGCCGGATCGACGAAGACGTCCAGATCGGAACCGGCCCGCGCTTCGTCGCGGGCGTGGGAACCGAATAGGTACAGCGCCGCCACCCCGCGTTGGCGCAGGGCGGGTTCGACGCCCTTGAGGCGGGCGATGACTTCAGCACGGGTCATGTTCCAATCATACCCGATGCGGCGGGCGGCGGCTACGTTTCGATATTAGTCCAGCATGGGCACGCCCAACGCATGTCCCGCGCCGCGCAACGCCTTATCGGCGGACGCGACAGCCCACGGCGCCAAGCCTTGCGGGCCGCTTAGATGATCTTTTCAATGCGCCGGTCGGGCACGAACCAGAGGAGCGCGACGGCAATATAGAGCGCGATCGCGATCCACGGCTGAACGAAGGCAAGCCCAATCGCCGCGGCGTAGATCGAGAGTGAAAGCTTGGCTTTCAAATCGCTCCCGACGGCGCGGGCCAACCTCGAATCCGCGCCATTGATCGCGATCAGCATCCGCTCCAGCAAAAGATAGCCGATCGCGGCCATCACAAGAACGAATCCATAGGCCGCGGTCGGCAGCGCGGCGAAACCGGTCTCCTCCATCCAACGGATCACAAACGGCACCAGAGAAAGCCAAAACAGCAAGAACATGTTCGCCCACAGCGATCGTCCATCGACCCGCTCGCTGGCCTGGAGCATGTGGTGGTGGTTGTTCCAAAAGATGGCAACATTGGTGTAGCTCAGCGCATAGGTGATGAACACCGGCAGGGTTGATGCGAGCGCGGCAAAGTTAGTGCCTGGCGGCGCCTTCATCTCCAACACCATGATGGTGATGATGACGGCGATCACGCCGTCGGTGATGGCTTCTAGCCGGCCTTTGTGCATTACAGACCTTTCTGACAATGGCAGGCGTAGCACCCGCCGAAATTAGGCAAAAAGACAATCGCCGCGCCTTGGGGCTGCGTTGGCGGTCACGGGCTATGATCCACGCGCTGCGAAATTTTCCAGGGGTATGCCATCGCCATCGTCAGGCTCCCGGGCTAGTATCTGTTTTTTGAAGCGAGAACGGCCAGGGTAGATGCCCGGAAACGTTCTGTGCGTCGGATATTAAAGCAAGTTCGAACTTCGGCTTCAGAGATTTACGCCGAACAAGCTCATTTTCGGTGGTTCAACGCGTATTTTCGCGGTTTCATAACTCTTGGAAAACACATGTCGCATGCAATCGTCCGCTTCGCGCCATCGCCGACCGGCCGCATTCACATCGGCAACGCGCGGACGGCGCTTTTGAACTTCCTCTACGCAAAAAAGCACCATGGCGAATTTGTTCTTCGCTTCGATGATACCGATGTGGAACGAT
>JBAUNU010000122.1:0-4056 GCA_049579405.1 Methylocella sp. | reverse complement strand
GCCGCAGCCAAACACCACGACGAGGTTGCCGCGCACAAGGGGCCGCAGCGCCTTGAGCACCTTGTCGAGCGCGTCCGGCTTATGCGCGTAATCGACGAACACCGGTGCGCCGTTGCGGCGGCCAACGAGTTCCAGACGGCCGGGCGCGCCTTCGAGCTTTTCGAGCGCCGCGAAGACCGCGCCAGGGGAGCTTCCCGTGGCAATGCAAAGACCGGCGGCGACAAGCGCGTTCGACGCCTGAAACGAACCGGCGAGCGGAAGGAGGAGCGAGAAAATTTCCTCTCCATGGGCAATTTTGATCCGCGTCGAAAAATTCCCGGCCTCGATTTCGAGGAGGCGCGGCGCCGTGCCTTTCAAGCCAGTCGAGACGACGCGCAGGCCGCGCTTTTCGCAAGCCGCGACGACCTTTGCCGCTACATCGCTGCCGGCGTCGACAACGGCGGGCTGGCCTGGGGCAAGCAAGCGTTCGAATAGTTGCAGTTTCGCGCCCAAATAATCGTCTAGCGTCGCATGATAGTCGAGGTGGTCGCGCGAGAGATTGGTAAACGCTCCGGCACTGAGTCGGACGCCGTCGAGCCGGCGTTGCAGAATACCGTGCGACGAGGCCTCCAGCGCGAGATGGGTGACTCCGCCGCGCGCTAGTCCGTCCAGGATTTTGTGCAAGGTCACCGGGTCCGGCGTGGTCAGCGAGCCCGCTACCGGCTCCGAAGGCGCGACGACGCCGAGCGTGCCAAGCGAAGCGGCCTTGGCGCCGAGCGTGGCCCAAATCTGACGCACGAAATCGGCGACCGAGGTCTTGCCGCTCGTTCCGGTGACCGCGACGATCGTTTCGGGCTGGAGCGGGTGCATGCGCGCCGACGCATGCGCCAAGGCGCTCCGGACATCCACGACTTTGATGAAGGCAACCGGCGCGATGGGACTCGCGGGAGCGCGCTCGGCGACGATTGCGACAGCGCCGCGCTGAACTGCTTGTGGCGCGAAGACGAGGCCGTCCGCTTTTGTTCCCGGCACCGCGAAAAAAACCATGTCCGCTGTCACCGCGCGGCTGTCGGCGCTGATGCCCGTGATCTCGCGTCCGGCCAAGGCTTCCGGAATATCGGCCCGCGGAAACAATTCGGCAAGGCGCATCAATGAGCCCTTCCGCCATGAGCCGGCACATTCGCCTCCGCGTACCCAAGTTTTGCCAGGAGCGGGAACGGTTGCGCGGGCCGATCGATGCGCGGCGGAATACCAAGCAAAGGCCCCGTCCGTTCGATGATCTTGCCGGTGACGGGACCCGCGTTCCAGGCGGCGGTGCGGTATCCAGCCGTCTCGGGCAAACCTTGCGGCTCGTCCAGGAGCGTCAGAAAGAGATATTTGGGCTTGTCGGCCGGAAGAACCGCCATGAACGTCGTGAGAACCTTATCCTTGGAATAATGGCCGTGGACGATTTTGTCCGCGGTGCCGGTCTTGCCGCCGACGAAATAGCCCTTGATATCGGCTATTTTCGCCGTGCCGATTTCGGCGTTGAGCCGCATCAAATAGCACATCGCCTCCGACGTTTCCGGCTTAACCACGCGGGGCGCGTCCTTCTTGGCATCCTCCTCGCTCCGCTTCAAAAAGGTCGGAGTAACGAGGAGTCCGCCATTCGCCAGCGCACCGACGGCCATCATGGCCTGCAAGGGAGCAACATTGAGGCCCTGTCCGAACGCAATCGTCATCGTGTTGAGCTCGCCCCAATTTTTTGGAACAAGGGGCTCGGCGGACTCCGGCAGCTCGGTGCGCAAGCGGCTAAGCTGCCCCATTTTGCCCAAGAAAGCCTTGTGACCCTCGACCCCAACCATCAAAGCCATGCGCGCGGCCCCAATGTTGGATGAATAGGTAAAGACCTCAGGCACGCTCAATACCCGGTGCGTCGCATGGAAATCGTGGATGGTGAAGTGCCCGTAGCGAAGGCTATCGCGCGCGTTGATCCGCGAATGCAGCGTAACCTTGCCCAAATCGAGGGCCATAGCAATGGAAATAGCCTTGAAGGTCGAGCCCATTTCATAGACGCCGACGGAAAGCCGGTTGATGTGATTGGGGTCGAGTGCGTCGGCCGGGGTGTTTGGATCGTAGTCGGGCAACGACGCCATCGCGACGACTTCCCCGGTATTCACGTCGAGAATTGCCGCCGCGCCCGCCTTGGCCTTGAACTTGGCGATACCTTTGGCGAGTTCGTCGCGGACCGCGTAGGTCGCCTTGAGATCGAGCGACGTCGTGATGGGCTTTAGGTTTTCCGGCGTCAGACTGAAGCCCGCGCCATGCAAATCCGCCAGTCCCTGGCCGTCGATATATTTTTCCAGTCCCGAAATGCCGATGCCGTCGAGGTTGGCAAAGCCAAGCACATGCGCGGCCACCGGGCCGTTTGGATAAGCCCGTTTGTTCTCGGGCAGAAACCCGACGCCGGGCAGGCCGAGGTGATAGACCTCCTGCTGCTGCTTTGGAGTGATCGCGCGTTTGACCCAAACGAAACCTTTGCGGGAGCCGAGACGCTCGCGCAGCTCGCGTGCGTCGACCTCGGGAAGCACGGCGGTGAGAAGCTCGACCGCTTCATCCTTGTCGATGATTCGCCGCGGTTCGGCGAAAACCGACATGACCTTAATGTCGGTCGCCAGCAGCTCGCCGTTGCGATCGAGAAGATCGGGGCGCGCGGCGGCGATGGCGTCCGAGGCCGCGCGTTTGACGTTCGCGGGCGGGTCCGGGCGCAGAGCGAAATCGAGCAACTTCCCCGCGATGATCCCATAGACCCCAAGAAATACCCACGCCGCGAGCCTAATGCGGGGCGCGCTCTTGTCGGGCCTCGCCGCGAAAATGCCGGCGAAAAGACTTTTGACGGCGCGGACGCGGCTGCCCGCAGGCTTGACAGGCTCGCCGTTGGCCTCATTGTCGAATCCTGAATCGAAGCCGTCGCTCACCTTTTCGTGATCTTCATCCATTTGCGCGCCGTCATCTTGCCGGCGTGGACGATAAGGCGTCGCGCGCATTGGCGTCGCCCGGGGAATTCGCCGGAATCCCCAACCCGAGCGCTTCCAGTTTACGTCCGATCGCATCGAATCTGGGTGCCTTGCCCGGCAAGGCTTCCGCCTGGACAATCTGGTTCAGGGCGATCGGTTGTAAATTGAGGAACCGGTCGGCGAGGGCCTGGATGCGCTCCGGCCGCGCCAAATGCGCCCATTCGGCGCGCAGCGTTTGAATTTGGTCCTGTTCCAGCTTGATCTCATGCTGGAGCTTCACGATCGTCTCGGCATGAAAGATTGTCTCGTATTTGATCGTATAGGCGTAGATCGCCGAACCTATCAGGGCAGCGATCGCTAAAATATTTAATATCCGGACCATTTTAGCGGCCCTCCCGGATGAACTGGAAGCTTTGCGAGCGCCATCAGCCGATCGTCGAGACCGCGAGGCTCGGCTTTCGTGCGCACGCCGTAACGAAGCTTAGCCGACCGTGCGCGTGGGTTGGCGGTCATTTCCCGCCGCGAAGGCGGCACCGGCTGCTTGCCTCCTAGACGGAAGGTTGGCTCCGGCGGAGCGATCTCGTCCGGCAGCCGCCGGGAGAGCGTTTGGCCGCGCCCGGAACGGGTGGCGAAAAACTGCTTGACGATGCGATCCTCAAGCGAATGAAAAGTCACCACCGCAAGCCGGCCGGCCGGCCTTAGGATCGCCTCGGCCGCGGCGAGCGCCTGCACCAATTCGCCAAGTTCATCGTTGACCGCGATGCGCAGCGCCTGGAACGCGCGCGTCGCCGGATGCACCTCACCCGGGTTGCCCGGCGCCACGCGGGCGATCATTGAAGCGAGCATCGCCGTCGAGGTGAAAGGCGCCGTGGCGCGGTCCGCGACGATGGCATGGGCGATGCGGCGGGACGCACGCTCCTCGCCAAAATGGTAAAAAATACTGGCCAAGGTTGTCTCCCCGGCGGTATTGACAAGGTCCGCGGCAGTCATCCCCTCGCCGTCCATGCGCATATCGAGCGGGCCGTCGCCGCGGAAGGAAAAGCCGCGCGCCGGGTCTTCGATTTGCATGGACGACACGCCT
>JBAUNU010000121.1:0-4661 GCA_049579405.1 Methylocella sp. | reverse complement strand
GCCATGTAACGATTGAACCGGAAGGGTCCGGATTCCGAGCCGATTGTGCCTTGCACTTGGTGTCCGGCGTCACGCTGCAGGCCGACGCCCAGTCACACGAGCCCTACGCCAGTTTCAATCGCGCCGCGGATCTCATCGAAAATCAGATCCGGCGCCATCGGGAGCGACTCTTGGATCATCACGCCAGCACGGCGGCGGACGACAGGACCAAGCCAGAACAATTTTTGGGCGAAAAGGCTTCCACGCAACGCAACGAGCCCCGGGCGGAGCAAGGCGAAACACTCGAACTGCATCCGGCGGTCATTGCCGAGCCACCATCGAGGGTCAGGGAGATGACCGTTTCCGGGGCTGCGCTGGAGCTTGATTCGACCAACGCCCAAGTCGTTGTCTTTCGTCGCGCTTCCGATGGGCGGACCAATGTCGTATATCGCCGCCCGGACGGAAATATCGGCTGGATCGATCCAGGCCGGGATTGATAAAGCCTCTCGCGAGGCACCGGGCGGGCCCCGCCTCGGCCTTGGACCATCCACAGTAATGTCCCACTGGATTGTTTCAAACCATGCTGCTGACCGAATTGATCACCCCCGAGGCGGTTGTCCCCTCCCTCAAGGTGAACTCGAAGAAGCACGCGCTTCAAGAACTGAGCGATCGGGCGGGCTTGATCTCCGGCCTTGCGCCGCGGCAAATCTTCGATGCCCTGCTTCAGCGCGAGCGTCTCGGCTCGACCGGAATCGGCGAAGGAATCGCCATTCCTCACGGCAAGCTCGCCGGGGCAAAAACGATGTTCGGGATTTTCGCGAGGCTAGCCCGCCCGATCGATTTTGATGCCCTCGACGGCGCGCCGGTCGATCTCATTTGTCTCTTAATCGCACCGGAGACGGCTGGCGCCGACCATCTGAAAGCGCTGGCGCGGATGGCGCGCGTGCTCCGCGACCCAAGAGTTACCGCAAAGCTTCGCGCCGCGCGCGACGTTACCGGGCTTTACGCGGTGTTGACCGGCGAAACCGCCTCGCACGCGGCTTAGCGCGGGTCTGCCTCCAAACCATGCCGCGCCGGGGCGGCTCCGATTCCTTGGCACAACCACTCCGGCGGCAATGCGAAGCTATCTCGATTTTGAAAAACCTGTTGCCGAACTCGAAGCCAACGTTCTGGAACTCCGCCAGCTCTCGGCGAAGGGCGGCGCCGTTGCCATTGGCGAGGAACTGGCCCGGCTCGAAGCCAAGGCCGAGAAGGCGCTTGCCGACCTTTATGCCAATCTGACGCCCTGGCAGAAGACGCAAGTCGCGCGGCATCCGCAGCGGCCGCATTTTAGCGATTATGTCAAGGCCCTCGTGCGCGATTTCACCCCCTTGTCGGGCGACCGGCAATTTGGCGAGGACGCCGCGATCGTCGGCGGTTTCGGCTGGTTTGGCGGCCGTGCCGTCTGCGTTCTTGGCCAGGAAAAAGGTTCTGGCACCGAAGCACGAATTAAGCATAATTTCGGCATGGCGCGGCCGGAAGGCTATCGCAAGGCGGTGCGCCTTATGCAAATTGCCGACCGTTTCGGCTTGCCCGTCTTGTCTCTTGTCGATACCGCCGGCGCGTTCCCTGGCGTGGACGCGGAACAACGCGGCCAAGCTGAAGCGATCGCGCGGGCGACCGATGCTTCGCTTTTGCTGGGTGTGCCGAGCGTCGCGGTCATTCTCGGCGAAGGCGGGTCCGGCGGCGCCATAGCAATCGCGAGCTGCAACAAGGTTTTGATGCTCGAACATGCGATCTACACCGTCGCGTCGCCCGAAGCCTCGGCTTCGATCCTTTGGCGCGATTCCTCCCGCGCCGAGGACGCCGCGACAAGTATGAAGATCACCGCCCAGGATATGCTCAAATTCGGAATCATCGACGTAATCGTCGCGGAGCCGGTGGGGGGCGCCCACCGCGATCCGGACGCGGCAATCGTTGCGGCCGGCGACGCGATCGCTGCGGCCTTGGAGGATTTTTGGGATATGCCCCCGGCCGAGCTCAAAGCGTCCCGGACCGCGAAATACTTGAACATCGGACGCAAGATATAATGCCGTGAGTGGCGGCGGCAATGTCCACGTCAAACCTTGTGTTCGCCGGCATTAAAACTTTTTTTAGCCATTAACCGAGCTTTACAATGTCCCGGACTGGATCAAGATTCTGGTAACCTTTGCACAAGGATACTGGCGGTAAGCTAGTCAGCCATGTCGCCAAGACCATTAGCTCAGCGGGCCAAATATCATGCGGCGTCACCGTTTCGTGAATAGGCTTCCTGCCTTGGCCTTGATTGCCTCGGCAAGCGGGTTTTTGGCCGGCTGCGAGGAATCCACCTTCTCGCCCATCACATCCCGTTCGCTTGCGCCGCTGCCGCCTAAGACGCTCGCCGCGATGGAGGCGATCGGGTCTTCGAAAACCGCTCCGGTCCTGATCCGCGCCTATAAAAAAGAGGCGGAACTCGAAATCTGGAAGATGAAAGCGGACGGACGCTACGCCTATTTGAAATCCTTCCCGATGTGCCGCTGGTCGGGACAGCTCGGACCCAAGGTGCGGGAGGGCGACCGGCAGGTGCCGGAAGGCTTCTATGCGATCACCCCGGCGCGGATGAATCCGAATTCCGCGTATTACCTTTCTTTCGACGTCGGCTATCCCAATGCCTACGATCGGGCCATGGGGCACACCGGCGGCTCGATCATGGTGCATGGCATTTGTTCATCGGCCGGATGCTTTTCGATGACCGACGCACAGATCGCCGAGATCTATGCGATCGCCCGGGAGGCTTTCGCCGGCGGTCAGCATGCCATCCAGATGCAGTCCTATCCCTTCCATATGACCGCCGAAAATCTCGCCAAATACAGGCTCGATCCGAATATCGGCTTCTGGAACCAATTGAAGGAAGGTTCCGACAATTTCGACGTGACCAAACAGGACGTGGTTGCCGGCGTCTGCGACAAGCATTATGTTTTCAACGCGGCTCCCGCCGACGGGTCGCATTTCGATGGAACGGGCGCCTGCCCGCCGCTAAAACGCAACGATGAAACGCAAGCCGAAGTCGCGGCCAAACAAAAGCGCGACGAAGCTAAAATCGCCGAACTTGCCGCGCACGGCGTGCGCCCCGTCCACACCGTCTATGCCGACGGCGGCCAGCATCCGGATTTCGCTTCGCTGGCAAGCTATGCGAGCCGCCCGGAGGCGCTGGCGAAAGGCCCCATTGATATTGCCCTCGACGAAGGCAAGTCAAAGAAAGTTAGGCGGTTAGCCGCCGCCAAGCCGGGTGCGATCCGGACGGCCGCCAATGCCGCTGAAGGCCCTGGCCCCAAGCCGGTTGAACTCGTCACCGTGGCCGCCGTCGCTCCCGAGCCCGCGAAGCCGCAAGACTCCTCCTTGTTCGCCCGGCTATGGGGCGCGAGGCCGGTCGAAGCGAGAGCCGAAACACCGCCGCTCTCCTCAGCCGAAATAGCGGTGCCGCAGCAAGTCGAGATTCCCTTGCCGCCAAGGCGTAATGAAGTCACCGTCGCCAAGCCGCGCGACGCCAATGGCAAGCCGCAAAACTCCGTCGCCGCCCCTGCTCCGGTTAAGCCGCAGGCAGCCGCGTCGCCGGCCGGAGCCGCCGCCAAAGTGGTTGCACTCCTGCGCGCTGGGGTCCCGTCAATCGCGCAAGCCGATCATTAATCGGCTTGCCGTGGCCGGGATTGCTCCGGCCCCGCCCCCCTCGTTTACGATTGGCGCCATGAGCAAAGCCTTTACCAAGGAATCCGGCGCGGAAGCGGATTTCGGAGACGAAATCCTCCCGCTTCCCTCCGGAACCAAAAATTACATCACGCCGGAGGGCCTTCAACGGCTCCAGGACGAATTTGCGCGACTGCAAAAAATCGAGCGTCCCAAAACCGTCGAGACGGTGTCCTGGGCCGCCGGCAATGGCGACCGGTCGGAAAATGGCGACTATATTTACGCCAAGCGGCGCCTGCGGGAGATCGACAGACGAATGCGGTTTCTCCGCAAAAGAATGGAAATCGCCGAAGCCGTCGACCCCGGGCGGCAAAAGAACCGGGAGCGGGTCTATTTCGGTGCGACGGTCGTTTATCGTAAGGCGCGGGATGAAGAAAAGACTGTCCGCATCGTAGGCATCGACGAAGCACGCTCGGAGTTCAACGAAGTCAGCTGGATCTCACCGGTCGCCAAGGCGCTTTTGAAAGCGGCGGAAGGCGATGTCGTCGAGGTCCGGACACCGAAAGGCGTCGAGCGCCTGGAGGTTTTAAAGATCAGCTATTGAACCGGCCCAACCCTCGAAGCCCGGCGGGCCGCGCGCCTTGCAGGTCTTGGGCCCGCCGCGCGCCAATCCGGACGCTTGGACCGACCGCGCCTTCATCCGATGGGCCAGCGTCCGGAAAAGCCCTCTGCATAAGGGGCGGACCGGACGAGCAATGCCAGCCCTCGCCGCCCTCATGCGCGCCAAGGCTTGCGGCGCCCCGGGTAAACCCCGCGCTTGCGCCTCCCGGCCCATGCCGCGAAAACCTCTCCGGTCCATGCAACTTCATGATACCCCTTAATCGCTTGTCATGAAACGTTGGGAGCTTAGCAAAGTGGCGAGGCATCCTCCACGAACAGCGGGATTGCGCCTGCGGGTCCGAGTCGATGCCGATTGCGCGAGCCTTGCCGATCTTTGG
>JBAUNU010000120.1:0-4208 GCA_049579405.1 Methylocella sp. | reverse complement strand
GCATTTCCGTGTAGGCGTAGCCGGAAAACGACAGTGTTCTGCCGGACCCCCTCGGCAGCGCGCCAAAGCGCGCCCAAAAGCTCTCAAGGCCCGATCGGGCATGCCCGTAGAACCGGCGGAAGTCCTTGCGTCTCCCATGCGCGATGGCCGATCTCACGAGATCGAAGGCGCGCGGCGACGATCTAAATCTTTTCAGCACGCTCAATCACTCCAGTTTCACGAAATCATGGAAATATCTTAGTCTGATGCACCCGGCAGGCTCTTCCCCGATGAATCCAATAAGATGCGTCGCGCAGCAATCGTTGCCGTCGGATTCTTCCGCGAACGGACACGCCTGTTCCGCAATATAGACGGCGGCGCGGATCGCATGGACCAGAAGATCCTCGAAGCTGCGCGCGGCCCTTATCCCAGCTCTCACGGCTTCACGCTCCGGAACTTCAGGCTCGACACCATCCAGAGATTGTTCATGAAATTCTCGAATTCGGCTTGGTCCTCGAGAAAGCGGCAGTTGAAGGCGTAGGTGCAGGTCGCCGCGATCGTGTGCCCGGCAAGCGGTGCCGTCGTGAAGACGATCGTATTGCCGGAGACCGTGAAGGGACCGGCCGCCACGCCATTGTCGAGCACGGCTGGCGTTCCGGTGATCCAGGAAACCGGCTCGGTGATGGCCCCGAGCTGGCGCTGCAGTGCGAAAGTCGTATTTACTCCATCGCCGGTCGCGGGCAGCGCCGGGATTGAAACCGATTGCGTGTTGTCGGTAGGATCCGTGTAGAGAAACGATCCATATTGGCCCTGGACCTGAATATAGAGCCCCATCAGACTTTGCAGGGAATTCGTGCCGAGGCCGGTATAGGCGGCATTCGAGGCGAGCCCGTCATAGGTCAGCTCGAACTCGTAGAGCGTGTTGGAATAGAACGGCGCGCGCACCTCGCGGCCGGAGACATGGCTCGCCACACGGGTCGAGAGCGTGGGTTTTTTATGGACGCTCCAGCCCTGGCCGGGGAGCACCGGGAAGCTGGGAGGGATGGTCATCAGAGATAGCGGCCATCGTGATCGCGGCCAGGCCACCGCCCGCTGATCTTGAAAAACACGAAGCCGCACCACCTGCTGGCAAAAACCCAAATTGCGTTAAGGCCGAGCGGCAATAAGGCCCATGCGCTTAGGCGGCCATCGCCCGGCACCCCGGCGCCTTTCTCCTGCTTCAACCTGGCAAGCTCCTCGCGCAGCTCGAAATTCTCCCGCCCGGCGAGATCGGCGCGGTCTTGAATTGCTTGAAATGCTTTGTTCAACAGCCTCAAGCCCCTCGACGGCCCTTCTGGGGCAAGCAGCGACAGCGCCAATTTGAACGCCTCGGCATCGGCCTGCATTCGCGCGAGACCGGCAGGCGGCTCGGGTTGGGGCGGCGCGCTGTCATTCACTTTTCACCGTGCGGAGCTTCACCGCCTGGACCTGCCACAGGCGGCTCACGAATTCCTCCAAATCCTCAAAATCGTCCGCGAACCGGCAATTGACCGGCGAGCCGATGCCGAGGGCCGGATCGATCGCGTAGGTGAACGGCAAATCCTGGGCGTGAGCCATCTCGTAAAACCCAACGAGCGTCTGGAAATCCGTGATGACATCCATGGTCAGGAGATCGACGGTAAGCTCGATCTCCCATACCGCCGTTGCCATGCGCAAAAAACGGCTTTCGCGCCCGCTGACGTGCTCGTGGGTGCCCGTGGCGAAGGCCGGCGCGTAGTGAATGCTCCAGCCCAGCCCGCGCAACACCGGGAAGGGCGGATAGACCCCTGGCGCGGGAGGCGGATCGGGCACCGGAGGCGTCAAGAACGGACCTTTGCCATTCAGCCAGTTTCCCGCCTGCCAATTGCCCGCGTCGCCCCAGACTCCGGAGAGCTGCGGGAACACCGGAAAGGGCCGCGCATCCCAATTCCACACCGAGCAGAATACCGGCTGGATCATCGGCGCGCCACTGCCAGACGTTGCATTGTGGCCGTCCACGAACCAATATTCGTAGATCGCCTGAAGCGCCAAAATTTGCAGATTTTGATTGGCCAGCGGCAAGAACCCGCCGCCATCCACATTGTGCCAGATCGACCAAAACGGCGTCGCGGACTCGGTCGATCTCGCGTCGAAGAAGACGTTTGGCTGGTTCGGGCATTTATCGCAGGCCGGGAACCCATACTCCGTGAACGCGATCGATTTCGAGCTCGCGATCCATTCCGTCTGCGGGCCTTTCGGCGCGTCGCCAAGGCCGTCACCATCGTCATAGAGCGCGAAATGCGGGTTGTTCCACCACCAGCGGATCTGCTTGTTGCCAAGGACCTGCTGGTTGGCGAAATATTGGTTACGCGATTGCAAGAGGCGGTCGTCGGCTGGGTATCCAGGGATGGACACCTGCTGATCCGATCCTAGCGGATCGGTGCCCCGTCCAAGGTTGTTGGAATCGAAATAAAACCAGTTGAATTTCTCGCCGCCCTCGATGTTCGCCTTGAGATAGGCGAGCGAATTGATCGTCGCCTGCCCGGCGAGCCCAAGATTGCTCATTGTCGAAGGCGGCGGCGGCCACGCCGGGGCGGCGGTCACGATCCCATAATCGAAGCTGGATGATGCAGCCAAGGAAACAGCCCCATAATCGGCAGTCGATACAACGGACTGAGTCACGAGCTCATAATCGAACGCGCTGTCGAGGGCGGCCGGTGCGCTCCAATTCGCGACATCAAGATTATTGCTCTGGCCACTCGGCAGGAGGCTGCCATCGCCCGTCGTCCAATCGGAGAGCGGCATGTAATTATCGAAGCAGACGAGATCGATGTTTGAATGTGCCCAGAGCTGATCGAGATGTGGCCATTGTCCGTCCGCGACGGGGAGGGCGGGGCTCGCGCCCGGATGCTGCCAGCCCATCCAATCTGACCAATCGGCCGCATAGGCGATGAGATTGTGCAGGCCGGTCAAATCCTTCGTGAATCCCGCCGTGTCGAGCACGCTTCGGACGTCCGCAAGCGTGATCATTCCAGCGACGAACGGGTAATCCCAAATTGCTTTGCCACCTCCGTCAGTCATGCCGGTAATTGTCCATTCCGGGCCGCGTATTGTTTCCAGGCCGCGAAACTCAGAACCAATAAGAAATAAATCGACTCCGCCAGCAACAATGCACAAATTAGCATAATGCAGCACCATGCGCCGGTAAGTAAAATCAGTAGGCGAGCCCGCATAGGACACCGTGTTGTTGACGTAATCGCGCGTGAATTGCGATGGGGTTGCGCTGCCTAGAAACGCCGCCACCGCGCTCGCCGCGGCCGGTGACACATCCGGCGAGTATGTGATGCGTCCACGCCATGGCTTGCCGGCTGAGTCCATCAGAATGAACGGATAAAAGACGACGCGGAAGCCGCGCGCCCTCAAATCGCCGATGCACTCGACGATGGATTGATCGGACGGCGTGCCGCCGTAGGTAAACGAGCCGCCGCTCGACGAGATCGGAATGAGACCGCTGGACGTTTCCGTGAGGCTCGACACCATCCAATGATCGGTTTGCCACGCCGAGCCGTTCCAGAATTGAAACGACGGCGTGATTGCCGGCCAAAAACCTCCCGACGGATTAGCAACCGTACCGTTGTCGATGTAGGTGGTCGAAGGATAGATTTGGCAGAGGCTGGCGTCGATCGAATTGCCGAACCAGGCGCAGACGACGGCGACCGTCGTGCACGCCGGGAACGCGGCTTGCAACTGATCGATCGAATAGGAGTAATCGGTTTTCGGAAAAACTCCGGTGAACGGCGCGGAGTCGTTGTAGGTGTTGATCGGGACGAGCGCAAATTCGCTGACTCGCTGGCCGAGGCGCGGCGTCGTGCCATAGGTGAACTCGCCGGTCGAAGGCAGGAGGTTCACGCCATTGACGAAGCCCATGCGTCACGTGGTACCGAGCTTCGACAGGCCGATATGCGAGCCGGTGCGCACGCTTTCATTGATCGTGCGCATGATCTGCTTGGAATTGTTTTTAAAGAATTGCCGCACGCCTTGCGAGTCCATCGCCGAGACGTTGAAATTCGTGGCATGATGCACGTGCACCGTCCCGGCGGCGCCGCTGTTGGATTCCGTCATGCTCCGGAATGTCGCGGCGGGTCCGGCGGGCACGATCATTTCGCCTTGGTGAACCTGAGCGATCATGTCAGACGGCAGGCTCCAAGCGCCAGTCGCGAACGATGTCATGC
>JBAUNU010000119.1:0-3206 GCA_049579405.1 Methylocella sp. | reverse complement strand
GCTAAGCACGGTTGACGAGCCAGTCGCCGCCGGTCCCGCCGCCGCCGGTCCCAACACCGGCGAGAGAAAGCCGAAGATGCCGGCAAAAGTCTCGCCGGCCGAGGCAATGATGCTATGAAGGACGCTGCTGAGGGTGGCCGCCGAGGAAGCTGCCGAGCCCGCTGACTCGGCGCCGGTGCGGGCGGCGACCCCCGCCGTGACGGCGGCGGTCTGTGCTGTTTGGCTCGTGGTGGTCGCCATTGTCTGCGCGAACTGGCCGGCGAGCCAATTCGCAACCATCGTCACTTGCGACCGGATGAACATAGAAAGTATTTCGTCGAGAATCTTGATGGCCGATTGCTTCAAGCTTTGGTGGCTCGTGATCATGGCCATGATCGAGGAAGACACAGTTGAACCAATCTGCTCGAAAGTGCTCTTATAGTCAGCATAGATTTGCAGGTTGACATTGCGCTCGATTTCTAGCCTCCTAGCCGTGGATTGGCTGTCAAGTTCGTCGATCCGGCGCTGCGCGGCCGCATAGGCGACGGTCCCTTGTTGATACGTGCTCTGCACGAATTGCAGGTACTGACGCTGGATGTCTGTACGTTGTCTATCAAGCGCGAGGAGGCCGGAGAGTTCTTGTTGGCGCGAAATCTGCGCCGTCTGGGCCTGTTCCTTGACGAGCGAAACCTGCTCTTTCACGCCGTTTAAGGCAATATCATACCGCGCTTGCTCATTTTGCCGCGCGATCGCGAGTTCGGTGTCGCTCGACGTCTGCACCGTTGCGATCTTCTTCGCCGAGGCGCTCCCATAGGCTTGCGACAGCGATGCGAAGCTGGCGTTGATTTGAGCGGCGCCACTGCGCAACGCGCTGGTCGTCGCCTCAACCGCACTAGTCGCTTGCTGCATCCCCTGTTGCAAATCGGAAACGTCGGCGGTAAATTTTATGGTGACGTCATCTGCCATTTACTATGGTCCTTGCTTTTCATAGGGCCTGGGCCAAAGTTCAGCTTTGGAGGATCGAAAGGCGACCGGGATTTTGCATTTGATCGGCGACCCAGAATGATTTAGTCTTCATTCGAGCAGTCATCAGTTTACGCAGGCTCCCGGCCAGGCGGGAACGGCCCCAAAAGCTCGACGGTGCGAAAACTTTCACCCGTTTTCACCTAGCGCACAACGCCATTTGGGAAACGAGCGATAAGACTGCCTATTCCGCTCGGATCAGTTTCACTCGTCGTGATTGGCCGTTCTTGCTTTTGCTCGATGCGATACACGCATTTCAAGATCTCATGGGTCGGCGGAAAATCGCGCCAATATGCAAAGAGACCGAGCACGTCGTGCAACGTCACTTCGTCGATCTCCGCGGGCGTGTAGCCACAACTGGTCATGAGTCTTGCGTAGATGAAGCTGAAATCGATGCGGGCGGATCCTTTGCATGGACCTCGCCCGCTTGAGCTTCCCCCAGCCCGGCATCTCCTTGCGCGGGTGTTTCAATAAATCCCCCAAGACGCAAGACGGTCGCCATGGCGGCGCCGATTTCGGTCGCTGTCGCCTCGATGTCGCCGAGCGAGGCGGCCGCGTCGGCATGATCGCGCCCCAGCGCGATTGCGACAATCGCCAGTGCGGCCGCGACATTGCCTTTTGTCTCGGCCGCGCTCGACATAAGGATGGGTTCGATCTCTTGAACCTGGCGCAAAGTCAAAGGCCGCACCGGCCATTCACGCGCGCCGAGCCGGATTGTCTCGGGCCGCGGCCGCATATTAGGAGACCTCCGCGAATGACCAAGTCATCACATTGCCCGACGCATCGGCGAAGCAGGAGAAATCAAATTCTGGCATGACGAAATCCTCAAGCTTTGTTTGGAAGCTCAATTTGTTCGACGTGCAATTATTAAGCTTCAACGAAATGGCCTGGCCTTGAAATGTCGTGTAGAAGACCGCCTGGAAGGTTGGCGTCGTCCCGAGAAGTTGATTGACCACCGTGAACTTTTGACCCGCGCCGCTCACCGTGTAAGTGTAACTCGCAAGGACGGCCTTACCTTCGTCCGTTGAATTGAACGTATACACGCCAGCCACAACTGAATATTGCCCAGCCGCGGGGGCCGATGCCACCAGCGTAAGCGGAAGGCCGGTCGTCGCATAGAGCACGCCCTCATCGCCCACGAACGTCGCGGCATTGGCAACGGTAACTATATACGGCGCTGTGGCGGCGACCGTATCGGCTTCAGCGAAAGAGGTCGCAAGCTGACCGGCCGTTGGTATGACGCCATAATAAAGATTAGCAAAGGCCATGCCGGAAATGCGCGCGAGCTTGGCTTTTCCGGTCGTCTTGATCGTACCGCGAGCTATCGCCACGGGGCGCTGAAACTGGCCCGTCAGTTCCTTAATCGTCGCGGTTTCGTCGATAGTGACTTCCTGAACCAGGCCGAAATTGAGCGGCGTGGCGTTTGCGATGTCCGTGCGGGTTCCGAGCAGCACACCGGATCCGAAGGAATACATGGGCTAAGTCTCCTTGATGAATGCGGCGAGCCGCGATTTCAAATCTTGCGTTGCGGCGAGCACGAGATTCCAAGGCTTCGTGTCATGCCCGAGCCTTGTGCTGTTGAAGCTCTCGAAATGCCGGCGGTCGATGAGGGCTGACAATTCCGCGTGACGCGCCAGCTCCGGGGCGATGATTGGCGGCGTCTTTGTAGGTTTCCTCGGTCATATTCCTGTTCCTTTAGGGGAGAACGATCTTGATGGGCACGATCAAGAGGGCGTCGCCGTCGAGGTCTCCCGGATCCTTCAAAGGCTTGCCATCAATCTTGCAATGGTAGGCCGTGCCATTCAGCGTGTTTCGTCCCAGCCCAAGGTCGCCGCCTGACAGCGCGAAGGCAGTATCGAGAGCGTCCATCACGCCATTGAGCAGCGCGGGCACCGACAATGCTTGGATCCTTGGCATTGAGATAAGCGAACAATTTGACTTCGATGATGCGCTTGGGAAGGGCAGTCTCACTCCAGGAGTATGTTTCCTGGCCGCCCTCGAAAAGAAAGCAAGCGGGCCGGCTCGCCAAGGGAACGTCGCTCCAAAGCTTGAGGCGCCTCGCCGGTCCAAGCGTCCAGCAGACTGTGTGGAAAGTCTGCCTGATGGGATTCCGTTGGCGCCGGCATCCGATTAGAATTAGGCATGACGCACATTCCTGGGCCCGATCGTTCGCAACTTTTGCTTTTGCCGGAGGCGATCGATGA
>JBAUNU010000118.1:0-6615 GCA_049579405.1 Methylocella sp. | reverse complement strand
GCGCGACCTCGCGGGTGCTGGCGGTGGCGCCGCCAATCCAAAGTTTCCCCAGCGCCGGGGCGTAAACCACGCCGGCACGCGGCGCCGAATCGACGATCAGCCCTATATTGACGGTGAACTCGCCATTATGGCTCAAAAATTCGCGCGTCCCGTCGAGCGGGTCGACCAGGATGAAAGTATATCCCGCAAGCTTCTTCTCGCCTCTCGAAGCCGCTTCCTCGGCGAGCACCGGAAGATTGGGCAACCGCGTCGCGAGGCGCTTCAAGATGATGGCTTCGGCCGCTTCGTCAGCGTCGCAGACGGGACTCCCATCCAGCTTGCGCCTGGCCCGGCTGTCGCCCGCATAGACGGCCATCACCGCGACGGCGGCTTCGAGCGCGATCTCGGCGAAAATGTCCGCTATTGCGTCGGGATCGATCGCCGGTCCTGCATTGATGTTGTCGTCTTTCACGAAACTGCTACTCGGTTGCACGGTTTGGACGGCCCGCAATGGCGGGCGTCGGAAACGTTTGTCCCGCAGCCAGCGCGCGGTTTGAAATTGCCGCGAGATCCAAAGCCGTTGCGGTTTGCATGCGCGGGGAGCCCGGATGCCGCGTGCCACGACGATTTGTTAATCTAAAATGCGCAGATTGGAATTGTTAGCCTTGACGCGTGGACGCCGCAGCGCTTCACTTCGGAGCGTGACCTTTCGTGTTGGTTTGCGCTCCCGGCGCGCGGGAGGTGGCAAAAGCCCTGCAATTTCAATTGGCGCAATCCCGGAGCGTGGAGCCTAGGCTCCGCGGCTTTAAGGGGCTTTGCCCTTGAGTGGATGGATCATGACGGTGTTTGCCCTCGACCCCCTCGAGCTCGCCGCGCTTCTTTGCTCCCGTGTCTGTCACGATGTGATCGGCCCGGTTGGCGCAATTGTCAATGGCCTTGAGATGCTTGACGAGGAGCAAGACGCGGAACTTCGCGGCTTTGCGCTCGATCTCATCAAGAGAAGCGCCGGGCAGGCCTCGGCGCGTCTGCAATATTGCCGGTTGGCTTTCGGGGCCGCCGGTTCGGCCGGAGCTTCAATCGATACCAGCGACGCGGCAACGGTCGCGCGCGGCCTCTTTGGCGGCGAGCGGATTGAACTCGAATGGAATGTCCCTCCTCTTCGAATGCCCAAGAACAATGTTAAGCTAATTCTGAATCTGTGTCTGATCGCCGCCGCGGCCATCCCGCGCGGCGGCATCATCGAGGTTGCGCTGAGCGGAGCCGAGGAAACGGCGCGGATCACGGTCGCCGCCAAAGGCACGAATGCAAAGCTCGCCGGCCATCTACCGCTTCTCCTCGCCGGAACGCCAGATCATCCTCCGGCCGGTCCGCAGGACATTCAGCCATATTACGCGGGCCTCGTCGCCAAGGCCGCGAACATGATTTTGACTATCGCGGCGGATGCCGATCGCGTCACCATCGAAGCCGAGCCTCTTTCTGCCGAGGTCATCGCCGAGCCGGTCGCGCTGTGAGTTTTCACGCCTGCCTGCGTGGAACGCCGGGCGAGCGAATATCGGGTAGTGTCTCGTTTGAAATTTGTTTTTCGGCTCCCGCTTGATTCCTTAGCGCAAAGCATTAACTATATTTCATGTCACGATGTGGCGAAGCTCTACGGCGTGCGTTACATTCAGGAGACATGGCTCACATCCGCGACACAGCCCCGGTCATTTGCTGGGGCTTATTTTTGAGGTACGCTCTGCCAAAGGGTCCAAACGGCGAGCGGCCATCACGCCGGTGTGTGCCTTAACGGCCGCTCGCGCGGCCCCAATTTCCTATGCTCTGCTTGGCGCAATGCAACGGAAGCCGGGATGATTTTCACCATAGAATTTTTCCGCATTAGGCTGAACGATAACAAACACGCTACGCTAGATCGGCTCTCAGTAATCGTTGATGATCTTGACGCCGCAAAGGTGAAGGCTAGATCGCTTTTCGAGACACTGGAGATGCCCCAGAAGCCGGACGGACTGCGCATCTTGGACGATTGTGGATGTGAACTGTTTTTCTGGAACCAAGGGAAAGACGATGCCTAGGCTCAGGACCTATTAACTGAAAGGTGATTCAAGGTCTCCATGGAAGGAGGCTTTAGATGATTCGTTTATTGTCTATGTGATCAAGAACGGGCAGCAATGGAAAGACGCGTTTTTAATGGTGCGGACGGCCTCGCCTCAACGGCATCAAGGTGCCAAGGCGTGGCCTTGGAGCGCCACAAAGAGGGAGACCGTCGGCGAAACAATTTATCAGAATCGGTGTTGACTTGGCCAAACGCTATTTTCAAATCCACGCGCTAATCCGGTCGAGGAAATCGGAAACCTCGGCCGCGATGTGGCCAGGGCCAAAAGCGTCCGCGCACCCCTCGCAAAATTTCCGTCAGCGGATCCGTCCACCTGGCGAGCTTAACAACATTATCCTGGGTCACGGCGTAATCTTCCCTGAATGGAAAGTGGAGGCGAACACCCCACGATACGCCGCCTCACCCCATTAGGCCGTCACCAACTTTTGCCAATACGTTGGGGCGGGCTCTTGGGAGTGATTGCCATAAACCGAGCATAGTATTCCTACTTCCTGTTTGGAAGAGGCCGGTCTCTGTGGCGGCGCTTACGCCTGAATTCGGCGGATCTCGTCAATGCAAGAACAGCTTGGCGAAATTCGCGACCTGAAAGGCAAGCACAAAGCCCATCATCCATTTGAGGATGCTGGTATCGGTCTTGAGCAAGGCCACGTCGCCGTCGCGCTTGCTGAGAGCGGCGGCAGCTTTCAGAGCCTTGTCCTCGGGGATGTCGATGGCGCGGAACGCCTCGAAAACTTCGGTTTGCATTACAGTCAATCGCCGTCTCCGCTCCTGATGGGCGTGTCCGCCCGACCCGACAATCTGCTTTTAAGATATAATAGCGTCGCCGTTAATTGGTATTTCGTCGAGCAAGCGCTCACAGCGTCGACCGCCGAAACCTTTCCGCCGGCTATCCCCGCGCGGCGATCGCGGCCGCGACGCGGGTGCAAATCTGATCGGCGAGCCTTTTCGCGTCGCGGATCTCAGCATCGCGCGCGGCACGAAGATTGGCGAATCTTTGGCTCGTCCGGTCGTAACTTGCAACGACGGTTGCCTGACCCTTGGTGATCGGCTCGGTGCCTCCGACTGGCATCAGCCGGTAATCCGCGTTGACCACGACGTTCGCGGCGCTCGGATAGCCGCTCACCGTATCGATCAAGGGAGTCTGCACGTTCTCCGTCACGGTCACAATAAGCCGGTATTTCGGAGGCACCTGCGATCCGGTGCCATTGAACCCGAAGATAAGCTCGTCGCCGAGGTAATGGCCGAGCCGGTTGGGGATCGGCTCGACCGCGATGGCCTGCAATTCGCCCGCGACGCCGCCGCCCGCGCTGAGCGGCCCATAGAGGGGCTGGATGCAGCCGGGGAGGGCGAGGGTCATTAAAAGCGCGGCGAATATGCGCGGAAGCGCCTGGCCATGTGGCCGCCTTTCATGCAACGACATTGACGATCCTTTGCGGAACGATGATGATTTTTTTCACCGGCCTGCCGTCGAGCGCGCGGCGAACCGGATCGAGCGCGAGCACGGCGGCCTCGATCGCCGCCTTGCCCGCGTCTCGCGCGACAACAAGGTCCGCCCGCTTGCGCCCGTTGACCTGGACCGGCAGCGCGATCGTGTTCTCGACAACAAGAGCCTTGTCCGCGACTGGCCAGGCCGTCTCGGCCGCCAAATCCGCGTTGCCGAGAGCCGCCCAGCATTCCTCGGCAAGATGCGGCATCATCGGCGCAATCATCACGACCAGAATGTCGGCGGCCTCCCGGAAGGCCGCGCGAACGTCCTCCCCGGTATTCGTGGTCTCGACCGCGCCGATCGCCGCCGAGAGCTTGTTCGCCAGATCATGCACTTGCGCGACGGCACGGTTGAACCGCAGCCGCTCAATATCTTCCTCGAGTTTGATCAGGCTCATGTGGACCGCCCTGCGGATTTCTATCGCGGCCGGAGACGGATTTTTAGGCGCGGGCGTGCCGGCGGGCGCGGCGAGGCTTGCGAGCTCGCCAACGAGCCGCCACAGGCGCTGGACGAATTTCGCGGCGCCTTGCACGCCCTCCTCGGTCCAGATGACATCCCGCTCCGGCGGCGAATCCGAAAGCACGAACCAGCGCGCGGTATCGGCGCCATAGGCCGAAATAATGTCGTCGGGATCGACCGTGTTGCGCTTCGATTTCGACATTTTCTCGATGGCGCCGATCGCGGCTTCCTCGCCGCTCTCGATGTGGAAGGCGCGCCGTCCATCGGGCCGCGCCTCGATCCTGACATCGGCTGGGCAAATCCACTCGCCAGCCTTCGAACGATAGGTCTCATGAACAACCATGCCTTGCGTGAAGAGCCCGGTGAAAGGCTCTTTTAACGCGCCAACGTGACCCGTCGCCTGCATCGCACGCGTAAAAAACCGTGCGTAGAGCAGGTGTAAAATCGCATGTTCGATGCCGCCGATATATTGATCGACGGGCAGCCATTTTTCCACCAAGGCGGGAGTAGTTGCCGCCGCGTCGTTCCACGGATCGGTGAACCTTGCAAAGTACCAGGAGGAATCGACAAACGTATCCATCGTGTCGGTCTCGCGAAGCGCCGGCCCGCCGCAAGCCGGACACGAAACATGCTTCCAGGCGGGATGCAGGTCGAGCGGATTGCCTGGCTCGCCGAAGCTCACGTCGCGGGGCAATTCGACCGGCAGGTCGGCTGCTGGAACCGGCACCACGCCGCAGGCCTCGCAATAGATGACCGGGATCGGGCAGCCCCAATAGCGCTGGCGCGAAATCCCCCAATCGCGCAGCCGGTACTGGACCTCGCGTCTGGCTTGCGGCCGGTTGCCGAGGAATTTTGCTTCGAGGCGCCGGGCCACTTCTTCTTTTGCCGCTTGCGTTGTCATCCCATCGAGAAAGCACGAATGGATCAACATGCCATCGCCTTCATAAGCGGTGGCGCCGATCGCGAACGTCTTGGGGTCTTCGCCTGGCGGGCAGACCACCGGCGTATTGCCAAGACCATAGGCGTTCACAAAATCGAGGTCGCGCTGATCGTGCGCCGGACAGCCAAAAATCGCGCCGGTGCCGTAGTCCATCAACACGAAATTGGCGACGTATACCGGCAGGCGCCATTCCGGGTCGAAGGGATGCCGCGCCTTGAGCCCCGTGTCATAGCCTTTCTTTTCCGCGGTTTCGATCGCCGCCGCAGACGTGCCGCCATGACGGCATTCGGCGATGAAGCGAGCCAAACCCGCATCGTTCCGCGCAACCTCCGCCGCCAGCGGATGATCGGCGGCGATCGCCAGGAACTTGGCGCCGAATAGCGTGTCCGCCCTTGTCGTATAGACTTCGATCTCGCTTGTTTTGACGTCCGGTGCCGGGTCGAGCTCGAAACGCAGGGCAAGTCCTTCCGAGCGGCCGATCCAATTCGCCTGCATCAGCCGGACCTTTTCCGGCCAGCGGGGAAGCTCGTCGAGGGAGCGCAAAAGATCCCCGGCGAAGTCGGTGATCTTGAAAAACCATTGGGTCAGCTCGCGCTGCTCGACAAGCGCGCCGGAGCGCCAGCCGCGCCCGTCGATCACTTGCTCATTGGCAAGCACGGTAAAATCGAGCGGGTCCCAATTAACCTTGGATTTTTTGCGGACGGCGAGACCGGCTTTAAGAAAATCCAAAAACATCCTTTGTTGATGCTTGTAGTAGGCGGGATCGCACGTCGCGATCTCGCGCGACCAATCGAGCGCAAGGCCCATCGACTTCAACTGGCCGCGCATGGAAGCGATATTGGCGTAGGTCCAGTCCGCCGGGTGGCTCTTGTTGTGCCAGGCGGCGTTCTCGGCCGGCATGCCGAACGCGTCCCAGCCCATCGGATGCAAGACGTTGAGGCCGTGCGCGCGCTTGTAGCGGGCGATCACGTCGCCCATCGTATAATTGCGGACATGGCCCATGTGGACGCGCCCGGACGGATAGGGAAACATTTCCAGAACGTAATACTTTGGCCGCGGATCATCGTTCCCTGTCCGGAAAATTTCCTTTTCCTCCCAAATCCTTTGCCATTTGGGTTCCGCGTCGCGGGCGTTATAGCGCTCAGAGTCCATGGCTTATGATCGTCGATCGCTTAAAACCTGTTTCAAAAGCCCGCGCATAACCCTAAGCCCTCATGCTGAGGAGGCGCCGGGGGCGCTGTCTCGAAGCACGACGGCGGTCCGGCAATGGTGCGACCTCATCCTTCGAGACGCAGGCTTCGCCTGCTCCTCAGGATGAGGGGCGAAGGGGGCTCCGCCGGATACAGGAGCGGCTTTTGGAACAGGCTCTTGGTGAAACCAGCGATTTATCAAGCCTACACAGCATTAATTAACGGACGGGGTCAATGTCCCTTGGTCTGCCATCTGCGGTGAACAATCGGCTTCGCGGTGCAAGCTGGCAAAATTCCAACGCATGCACTAACATCCTCTCCAGATCCCGCAGTGGGCGGCGACCAATCGGCCCGTGAATTGAGGCAGTTGCAAATAGAGCAGATTCACCACTTTAGCCAAATCGGAGCGCAAGGTAGAAGCCCTTCAGGTCGTTTTCAAGGAACTTTACAC
>JBAUNU010000117.1:0-2346 GCA_049579405.1 Methylocella sp. | reverse complement strand
AACTTATTCAATCTTTCCGCCAAGAAGCTCGCCGGAGAGACGCAACCAATGGAATTGGCGGTGGCCGTGCTGCCGGGGATAAGCGCGGCGGTGGCGCAAGCCGATGAAGATCAGATCAAAAAAATATTGGCGCGACAGGATACGCTCGACTGGATGAAGAGCATCGACGCGCTCATTCGAACCGCGCAAAAGAATAGCGAAGCGCTTGCCCAGAGATGGCGAGATGAACAGACGAAGCGAAGCGACGTGGAACGAAAGGCGTCGGCGGAGGAAGCAAAAAAGCTCAAGGCGGCGCAAGACGCGAAACTGCAGATCGAAGCGATCGAGCCGAGGCTCGCGGAACGCGCGATCCAATTGCAGGCGCTGAAGGATCAAATTCGACCATGGGACGAGCAGGTTGCCGCGCTCGACGTGGAGGCGGCGAAATTCGAGGCCGAGGCGAGTTTTGCCGACCGCGGGCTCGACAGGACCCGCATTAGGGGCTGCGGCAGTGAAGTCTGTAAGCCGGCGAAGAAAAACGCAGCCGAGCGCCGAAAGAAGATCGCCGATATCCAAAAGGAATTGACGCCGAAACACGATGAACTCGCCAGGGTCACGGCTGAGATCGAGGCTTTTCAGAAGACGCTTTCGGGACTGCGCGGGCAGGCGGCTTATCTTTCCGGCCGGGGTGAGCAGAAGAAGGCGATATCCGCGCCAGTGGTTTTCGACCTCGGTTCGGGATTGCAGGGCCTGGACGAAGCCCGGCGCGAGTTCGAAAGAGACCCGTCCTGGAGCGCGATCAATCGCATCAAGGCCTCGTGCGACGTATTGCTGCCGGTAATACGGGAAATGAAGCTCGCGGGCGACGTGCCCGAGAGCTTCCGCGCTCCGCAATCCGCCGACTTGCAGGGCCTGCTCGACCGCCGCGCTAGCTATGCCGGCGCCCGCAAGACGTTCGACGCCCAATGTGCCCTCGAAGGCAATCTTCGCGAACGATTGGAAAATATCGCAGGGCGTGTGCGCACTAAGGAATTGCAGCCTCCTTTGGCGCTGACGGAGGCGAAAAAGATCGTCGACGGCTGCGTCGCCCTGGCGGGCACCACTGGCGTTCCTGGCGTGCAATTGTCGGCGTTCTACAGTCAGGGGAATGATTTTGTGCTCGCGCGGTCACTCGATCGCAACCGCTTTGACCTCGCCACGGAAGAATTGTTCAGGACGTCGGCGGCCAACAAGGCCTTGGCGGTGGCGGTGGCACAGGACATGCTCATTCTGGTCTATAAGTTCCTGGCAGATTTCTACAAATATCGCTGGCGGCCTCGGGGCAAAATTGCGATCGGAGCGCCGATCGATCTGGCCGACAACAAGGCGGATCCGAACGAGATCAGGGCGAGAAAAGCGCTGCTGCGTCTCGCCAAGCCCGGGCGCGACGAGGTCAGCGAGATCGATGACGCCGATGTTGGCGCGCTGCCGGCTGAAGTCGCGATGAATCTCAAAGGCTTGCTCAACGGGCTCGGCCGTCGTCAAGCGGTCTGGCGCGTGCGCATGGGCGTTCAGGGGATCGAGAACTCAGTTCTCTTCGCCGTTGAGAGCGAGCTTCAAGAGCAGTACGGCTCCGCGCCGCCCACCGAACCTTTGCCGCACAGCGACTCACTGCCATTACTCCCGAAACCCGCTCTTGATTTCTCCCCACGAGGGGACTTTGCCAATACTGCCGTTGGAGTTCTTTCAGCACTATTGGCGGTAGGACGCCGAGCGCTTTCTTGGATTTCGCCGCAACCGCCTTCCAGCCTGAACCCCTAATACCAAGTCCTGAAGGCGTCGTTGGGGCGAGTCCGGAATTGGACGCGTGCAAATTTTATGCTATATCACATACTGAAAGCAAGAAACGGGCCGACACCGGGCCGTCGCCCTTGTGACGGGCAAGCGGCGGTAGTTCGAGGGTTTCACGGGGACATGGCTCTTACCGCCAAGCTCGTCATGCGTCAGAGCCAGTCGCTGGTGATGACGCCGCAGCTTTTACAAGCCATCAAGCTTTTGCAATTATCCAATCTCGATTTGACCGCGTTCATCGAGGAGGAGCTCGAGCGCAACCCCTTGCTCGAACGGGCCGAGGATAACCCCGAGCCGCCCAGCCTCGATGGCGCGGGCCTCGATGGCGGGATCGATCCCGCCGGGATTTCGCCGGGCGAGGATTTTATCGAGGCCAGCGAGGCCGACTGGAACTCGGCGTTCCTGGCGACGAACCGCGAGACCCTCGAGGCAAGCCTCGGTACCGAATTGTCGAACAGTTTCGACGACGGCCGGACGGCGGCGCCGGGCGAATACGGTTTGGGAGCGGGCGGCGCGGGTCTTTCGGCGACCTCATGG
>JBAUNU010000116.1:0-4929 GCA_049579405.1 Methylocella sp. | reverse complement strand
CGGCTACGGCGCTCGCCGGCATCGAAGCCGCGATGACGAACATGCAAAAGCAGCGCGGGGAGGCGGGCATCGCGGCGAACGGTCTTGCGCACGGCGGCACCGGCCGGGACATCCCGGCGGCGGCGGGCAACGCTACGGCCGGGGGCGGCGGATGAGCCTCGCAACGGCCATCGCAACGAAAAGAAGCTGGGCGGCGCACGCCATAATTCTAGGTAAGTTCCTGTCGGCCGGCTGCATTGGCGTTCTTCTCGGACTTTCCGTTACCTTCGTTGCGGTCGAGCGCGGCAAGGGCTTTAGAGCCGTCGCGGCGGGCCCATGGACCGGCTGGCCGCGCAACGGGGCTTCGGATACCGATCCCTACACCCGCGCCATTCTTGCCTATTCGGGCGAAATGTCCTTGAGCGAATCGGAAGGAATGAGCTTCGTCGCCCATCGCGACAGCAACGGCGCCGAATTCGACCCGGCCTGCGATTATGCATTGCAGGGGGAAATCCCATCTGCCCGCTATTGGACTTTGACGCTGCTCTCGCCAGCGGGCGCCCCGGTCACCAACACGGCGGGCCGCCCGGGCTTTACCTCCAGCGAGGTTCTCCGCGCGAGCGACGGCCAATTCGAAATCACCCTCTCTCGCCATGCGCGGCCGGGTAATTGGCTGCCGATCGGCGACACCTCGAAATTCATTCTCGTTCTGCGTCTCTACGATAGCGAACTCGGTGCCCCCGCCACGGCTCTCGACGCCGCCAGCATGCCGGGCCTCGTTAGGAGCCGTTGCGAATGAATCAGATCGATCGCCTCCTCGCGGCGGCTCTCTGGCTCCTTGGCGTTCTGGCCATTGCCGGAATTACGCACATCGTCGCCGTTTTCGCGCTGCCGGAAATCGCGGCGAAAGATACGATTGCGCGGATTTCGGAGCTGGCAAAACCTGGACAGCTGACCATCTTGCCGCCGCCGCGCGCGGAAAAGCAAGTCATGCCTTTCGCGGACCCCGCGATGGTCCAATCCGTTTGTCCCTTCGACCTCTCGCAAGGCGGATTGCGCTTGCACGCGGATGTCGAAGGCGACAGGCTTCTCACATTCTCGTTTCGCACTTCCGCCGGACGGGTCTTTTATTCGATGACGGACCTTGCGGCGCAACAAGGCAAGATCGACGTCATCGTGCTAACCGCCGCACAGTTGGAAATCGTCGAGGCCGAGGACGACGAAGACGATCCATCGCAGGACTTGCGGCTTATCGCGCCGGAACCGCACGGATTTGTGATCGTCAGCGCCCTGGCCCTCTCCCCGACCGACAGGGCGGATGCGGAAGAGCGCGTCAAATCGGTCGTCTGCGCGGTCGAGCAAGTCGCGCAGGATTGAAAGCCAATCGTCGAACTTGCTGCTCGAACGCGAGCCGGCGGTTTTGCTTGACCGCGCCGTAGGCGACTCGCGCGAAATTCCTTATTTTTGCGGACCGCCGCCCGGCTTGCCGCCGCTTTTCTCCGGCCGCCCGCCCGAAACGCGGCGCGCGCGTTTTGTTTCGCAGCTCTTGACTTTATGGCGTTCGTGTCAAACGCCAGTGAAAACGACGACCATGCCGTGGTCAACCGGAGCCGTCCCAGCGCGCGCGCCGCCTCTCGCTGGTTTGAAAACAATAAGGTCCCCCACTGGCTTTTTCTCCGGATAATAATTGCGCGCGTCCCCGCCGAGAACGCCTTCTTCTCCCGCGGCGAAACCTGCCGCGCGGTCCTTGATAAGGTTTCGCAGGATGACGAAAAAAGACAGACGCTGCTTCAATAGGCTGCAAACTAGTTTCATCGGGGGCCTTACCCGAGGCTGGTCATGGGCATCACCATATGGTCTTGCAAAGACAGGAATGATCTGGTCCCGGTTTTGCGTTCGACAAAAATCAAGGGGTGGTGCGTCTGGGTGACGACGGTGCTGGCGATGTTACACTTGCCATACCTATCCGCAATGGCTAGTGTGCGCTGGTGATTCGTATGACCGCAACTCCTGGGCGGGAGGTGCGGCATGACTTCGGCGCAGCAAGTATGGGAAATCAGCCGCGCCGTTTTGGCGGATCAAGACGGATGGATAGCCGTGCTTAGAGCCTTCATGGACGAATCCGGCACTCACGATGATTCTCCAGTCGTGGTGGTCGGCTTGTATGTTGGGAAGTCTAAAGCATGGGTAGGATGGACCAAGGATTGGAACCGCAACAAAAATCCGATCAAGGTTTATCACGCCGTCGATTGTCATACCAGGACTGGCGAGTTTGAAGGATGGGGGCGCGCTGAGCGCGATGCCTTCGTTGCCAAGCTCCTGCCGGTGTTGGAGCATCATCCGATAATGGGGATCGTTGTTGGAATCCATATGGGGGCGTTTCGTACCGCCATGGAGTCGCGCCCAGAACTGAGAGAAATGTTTGGAACACCATATACCGCTTGTTTTCAATGGTCCGTGCAAACGTTAATTTCAATGATGGAAGAGAAAGGCGACAACCAACGCATTGCCTTTTTTCATGAATGCAACGATTACGAAAAGGAGGCCGAGGGGCATTTTCCTATGTCAAGGCTCAAAAGGTGCTCAATAACCGGATTGTTACGTTAACGGTTGGCGGCAAGGACGATTATGTGCCGCTGCAAGCGGCTGATGTCTTAGCTTATGAGGGGAATCACCTGCTACGCGATCCGAGCAAGCCGGACCGCTTGCCGTGGAAGGCGATGAGCCCCCCGGAAAAACGTCGCATCAGGGTGCTGCAATATGGCAAAAATAACATGCCGGACCTAATCTCGCGGCTTAGCGACTTCCGTCAGAGGCTTTTGGCGCATGGTTGGGACGGGAAGGTCGAATGATAACAACCTTCTTGAACACCCTGTCAAAATCCCTCGGATCCTCGGATGCCTCGACCTCATGCGCCATATCCACAAAGCGCTTGTGGCGTTCTTTATTTGACAGTTTTGGCTTAGGTTTTGTCTTCCCCTTCGCCCTTGGCTCCCCGGCGGCGGCTTTTGCCATAAGGTCTCTTAGTCACAAGTCGTTTGATAAGTAAGCCGTTTTCCAACGGCGCCGCGCAACGCGAGATCGGCGCGCGCAATATCATCTGTGCCGAGCCGCGCCCGATTTGAATAGCGGAAATCGAACTCGGCGAGATAACGGTGAAGGTGGCGTTCGCTGCAATGCTGATAAACCCCAATCATGCCGCGCTTGAAGATCGAGAAATAGCCCTCAACGGTGTTGGTATGGATCACGTATGGTTTGCCGCTTGGGAACATCACCGCATTGGTATAACGCACGTATTCATCTTGGCTATGCGCAACCGAAGCGTGACGGCTAAAATCTCGATCTAGATGCTGATAGCTCGCGTATTCGTCAGTCATCACGGTGCTTTTGGCGTCGATATTGGCGCGGATGATTGGGATCAAAGTTGCCATGGTTACACCGTCAACATGGAAGGTACGAACAGAGCCTCCGCGCTCGACAAGGGCGAATACCACGTTGCGGAAGCCGCTACGGCCGCCGACGATTTTGTTCGGCGCGCCTTCGGTTTTCCCGATCACGGTTTCGTCAATCTCGACAATTTGGCCAGAGCCGCCTAGGGCCGAAAGATCGCCAGCCTTCATCGCTTCGCGAATGCGATGGCCAAGAAACCATGCGGTTTTCATGCTGCAAACGAGCATGCGTTGAATTTGGCGGGTGGGGATGCCTTTCTTGCTAGCGCACTTCAGGTGAATGATTTGAAGCCAAAGATGCAATGGCAAGTGCGACGACTCTAATATGGTCCCCATGCGCACAGTGAAGGGCTTCCCGCATTCATAACACTTGCGCAGGCCGGGTCGGGTAGTTTTGCCAGCCAATTTACGAATGCGACTGCCGTCAACGTTTCCGCAATGCGGACAAACCGGGCCGATAGGCCATAGCTTTGCTTCTACGTACGAGAATGCAGCATTTTCATTTTGAAAATGAGTGGCATTAAGAACGGATTTGGCCATAGCTGAAACTCCTATGGTCAAAAATCTACATCATGCGGCGCGGTATGTCAAGTGTAACTCTGCGACGGGGCTTGCGGAACGCAGCGCGAACGTATATCCTTCGTTCACCGTTTGTGCAATTTCGAGTCGCGCCCAGCCGCGGCGCACGCGGGGGAGGACCCGGTCAATGTTGACAAGAAAGCAAAGCGAGCTGTTGCGCTTCATTCACGAGCGCCTGAAGGAGACCGGGGTTCCGCCCTCCTTCGACGAGATGAAGGACGCCTTATTTTTGCGCTCCAAATCAGGGATTCACCGGCTGATCATCGCGCTCGAGGAACGCGGTTTTATCCGCCGCCTGCCTAATCGCGCGCGCGCGATCGAGGTGTTGCGCTTGCCGGAATCCTCGACGCCGGCCGATGGCGGCCGGGGCAAAAGGTTCGCGCCGAGCGTCATCGAGGGCACTCTCGGCCGGGTTCGCGCATGGGTGCAGAGCGACTCCGGCGACGACCTCGAACGTTCGTCGATCGCGATCCCGGTCATGGGCCGGATCGCCGCGGGGACGCCGATCGTGGCCCTGCAAAACCGCAGCCACACAATCAGCCTGCCGCCGGACATGTTGCCGCCGGGAGACTATTATGCGCTCGAGGTACGCGGCGATTCGATGATCGACGCGGGCATATTCGACAACGATACCGTGGTGATTCGCAAACAGGATACCGCCGAAACCGGCGACATCGTGGTTGCCTTGATCGACGACGTGGAAGCGACCCTGAAACGGCTTCGCAAGCGCGGCGCCTCAATCGCGCTGGAAGCCGCCAATCCGGCCTATGAGACGCGCATTTTCGGCCCCGACCGGGTCCGCATTCAGGGCAAGCTCGTCAACCTCGTTCGCAAATATTGAATGCCGCACGAAGCGCTTTCCGTCGGGCGGGTCCGCTGAGCCTGTGGAGCTTCGCAAACCCGCAAACCTCAGTTTCTCCCC
>JBAUNU010000115.1:0-5126 GCA_049579405.1 Methylocella sp. | reverse complement strand
GGTGGTGGGTCGCCCTTGCTCTCTCTTGCTGCGGGAGCAAAATCGCGCCGCACCCGTTTTTCCCCGCCGCGCGCCAGACCGGCTCGACGAGAGAAGCAAACCTATGAAAGGGCGTCACGTCACGTCGCTGGAGCCGGTGCTAGACTAGCGCACCCAGGGGATCAACGACGCCCGGACTTGCCAAACAGGCCAAATTGAGCGAATCCTACTGTCCAGTCTCCGGTCATCTGCGGAATGCCGGGCTGAAACCTACGGCTACCCAGGGATGCCGGTTTGAGGGAATCGCACGGTGCCGGAACCCACTCATAAGCTCTTCATCGACGTCCTCAATGCCGAAGTTGAAGTCGTAAACAGAAGAAGGAAACTTGTCGCCGACGGTCGGCTTTGCAAGGATCGTGTCGCCGCCGATGGCCAGCTTGCCAAGGATAGCGGCTGCGGACAGCCATCCAAGGCCCCTAGGGTGCCAATCGAGGTGGACGACCCCCGGATAAATCGAACATACATTCGATTCCTCGCCTTCGCAGCAAACAGGAAATTGTCGGCATGGCATGCTCGGGAGGGGGAGTCCGCTCCTCCGCCTTCTGCCTCGGCGTTTTCCAAGCGCTCGACTCAATCAACCCGAACAACGCTGAACCGCAAGTCCTGGATGCGGTCGACTATTTGTCGACGGTGTCAGGAGGCGGGTATATCGCCACGTCTGTTGCCGCAGGCCTGATGCAGGAGCAAGGCCGGTTTCCTTACGAAAGCAAGCTTGATGACCAAGAAACTCTCGAAACGAAGCACATCCGGGATCACTCGAATTATCTCGTGCCTAAAGGGTTTTTCGACATCCTAGTCGGCCTCAGCGCAGTCCTGCGCGGGCTGGTCGTCAATGCGATAATCTTTCTTGGGATCATTCTCTGGTTCGCTGCTGGGACTGTTTGCCACTTTCCGACAGAAGGCGCGCTCCGTAAACCCCATTATTTCGGTTGGGGCGCTTTTCTCGCCATATTGATCATCAGTCAAATTGCCTATGCGCTCTTGCGGCCGCGAAAGCGTTCGCAAATGCTAACGCTCACGGGCCGGGAATGGGCCGGTTGGGGGTTCGCGGTTGCTCTCTCTTTATGCGCGATCTTCACTTTCTTCGAACTGCAACCCTATGTGCTCGCCGGGCTATTCGATGCCAGGCACCTACGTCTGGGGGTTCCGAATCATCAAGAGAATCAGCTGGGACTTATCCTATACGGGCTTCCGAACTTTCACACGATTTGGGCGTCGCTTGCTGCCGCGGCAACTGCCCTTATAGTGTTCGGGAACAAACTCAGTGTCGTTGCGACCGCGACGCGCGGAGATCAGACCTGGGGCGGATTTCTGAAGCACTGGTCGAGTCGCTTCGCGATCTATGCCGCGGCGGTCGTTGTTCCGTTGTTGCTGTGGTTCATCTATCTGGCCTTTTCCTATTGGGGAATCGGTTGGGAGAATCCTAGCGTGCTGGAGCCCGCGCGGCCGCGAGCGCCCGCCTGGCTGATCTCCCTCATTAACGATGTGCCTTCGCAAGCGCATGCCTGGCTGATCTCCCTCATTAATTACGTGCACTCGCCCGCCTGGCTCATTGATCTCTTGCCCTCCGCCTGGCAGCAAGCGGTCACTTGTGCGTTCTGGCCCATGGGTCTCGCCGTTTCGGAGATATATTTCATCGCTGCCATCGTTCTCATCGTTATTTCCCTTTTAATAACGCCCAATGCAAATTCCCTGCACAGCTACTATCGTGACCGGTTGAGCCGGGCGTTCCTGTGGGATCCTGATGAACTCAAGAAGGCGGTCACGGATTCCACTCTTTCACGCAAAGACCGGTTAATTCGATGGGGTAATGCACGTCTGGAAGAGATCACGCAACCGGGTGCGCCGGTACCGAAGAGCGATCCCGATCGATTTAAACTGAGTTCGCTCAAACCGCGCAACGACAACGACTCGGATTGGTCGGACGATGTGCGCCTAGCGCCGTACCTTCTCATAAATACTTCGGTGAATCTACAAGGATCCGACTATCTTAATAAGCGCGGCCGCAATGCCGACTCCTTCTTCCTAAGCCCGCTTTATGTGGGAAGCGAAGCGACCGGCTATTCGCCGACCAGCGAAATCGAAAGCACCGACCCCCACGTCAATCTCGCCACGGCGATGGCGATCTCGCGGGCCGCCGCTTCCCCCAATATGGGCGCGAGCACGATTCGTGCCCTCACGTTCAGTTTGGCCGCCTTGAATGTCCGCTTGGGATATTGGTTCCCTAACCCAGGCTCCAAGGGCGTGCGCGGATCTTTGCCCTGGTACTGGCCAATCTATTTCGCCATGGAGGCATTCGGTCTATTGGACGAGCAGACCAAGAAGGTCTACGTCACGGATGGGGGAGGTTTCGATAATCTTGGGATCTACGAACTTCTAAGACGGCGCTGCAAGGTGATCATCGCTGCCGACGCAGAGGCAGATCCTCCCTTGAACTTCGACTCCTTAATTCGCCTACAAGCCTATGCGCGGATCGATCTCGGTGTGCGGATTGATCTGCCCTGGGAAGATATTCGCCGATCCAGCGCAAAGATCACCGTGGAATGTCCGCACGGGTCGTCAGGCGATCCTGCGCGGCGCGGGGGCCCGCATGTCGCGGTCGGTCGAATTGATTATGGCAAGGACGATTACGGTGTCCTCATCTATATCAAGGCATCCCTAAGCGGCGACGAAAGCGATCTGATTCGCGACTATCGCCGTCGTCACGCCGCTTTCCCGCACGAAGCCACGCTCGATCAATTTTTCGGCGAGGAGCAATTCGAAGTCTATCGCGCTTTGGGGTTCCATGCGACACGCAAATTCTTCCTCGGGGAAGACCGCGCTGCGATGCTTAAGGCAAGCCCGGTCAAGGATTGGCCGGAGGCAATCCGAAGGGCGCTTATCCGGCTGAACATCCCGGCCAGTGCGGTCGGCATCATCGTAGAGCGGCAGCAGGACGCTTTGGCGCGCGAGCGCGGCGTTTCCAAAGTTTGAATCAGATCAAGCGGCGTTATCGAGTTCACCAGGTATGGACGACGGGCTGCGCGGCGCGAAAAGCGGCGACGCTTCCTCCACAGGCGCCGCCAGCGTCGCGGATCATTTTGGCGAGACAAGTACCGGCTCCGGGGAGCAGCCCTTCGCGGGGGATTTCCAGCCGGCGGCGGATCGCCGCGGTTTGGCATTAAGAATCTATTTCGTTCGAGATCGTCACGTAGCGGCACAAAAATTGCGTAAGCCAAATCAGCGTTTTAATCTAACTCAACACTGGACAAAAACGCCTCGCAATCGAGTGCGGTCGGTGAGACCGCAGCCCATTCGGGTCTTGTGGCGGCGCGCTCCAACCCTGATGCATAGTTCGGCAATCGCGCGGCTCTGCCGCGAAGCTGCTTGCGGCAGCCTTGCAAGGCCGGCGGCGGCGGCATAATAACATATTACTGTACGTGACATTAGATTTATTATAGGATGCTTATGTGAAAACTGCCCTTTCCCCGCATTTGCGCCGGCTCGAATCGGAGGCAATCTTCATCATGCGGGAGGTCGCCGTGGAGTTCGCGCGCCCGGTGATGCTCTATTCCATCGGCAAGGATTCGAGCGCGATGCTGCACCTCGCGCAGAAAGCCTTCTTTCCGTCGAAACCGCCGTTTCCGCTGCTTCATGTCGATACCACTTGGAAATTTCGCGAAATGATCGCGTTTCGCGACGAGGCCGCGAAACGGGCCGGGATGGAGCTTCTTGTATACGTCAACAAGGATGGTTTGAGGCGCGGCATTTCGCCCTTCGCCTCGGGGTCGTCCGTGCATACGCAGGTGATGAAGACCGAAGGGCTGCGCCAGGCCCTCGATCTTTGGCATTTCGACGCGGCCTTCGGCGGCGCCAGGCGCGACGAGGAAAAAAGCCGCGCCAAGGAAAGGATTTTTTCGCACCGCTCCGCCGCCCATGCCTGGGATCCGCGCAACCAGCGGCCCGAACTCTGGCAGCTGTTTAACTCTAGGATCAAACCAGGCGAATCGATGCGGGTGTTTCCGTTGTCCAACTGGACCGAGCTCGATGTCTGGGACTATATCCTGGCGGAGGACATCCCCGTGGTGCCGCTCTATCTTTCCAAGGAGCGTCCCGTCGTCGAGCGTGGCGGCACCCTCATCATGGTCGATGACGAACGGCTGCCGTTGCAGCCGGGCGAAGTTCCGCTCCTGGAGCATATTCGTTTTCGCACGCTCGGCTGCTATCCCTTGACGGGGGCGATCCGCTCGCATGCCGCTACGCTGCCCGAGATGATTGCCGAGATGCGCGCCTCGACGACGTCGGAGAGGCAGGGCCGCCTGATCGATCACGACGAATCCGGCTCGATGGAAAAGAAAAAGCGCGAGGGCTATTTCTGATGCTGGATGCCGCGCAAGCCGACCCGCGGTCTCGTCTCGAGATGCCCGCGCGTCCGACGCTCAGATTGCTCACCTGCGGCTCGGTCGATGACGGCAAATCGACGCTGATCGGCCGCCTGCTCTACGAGCAGAGCCTCATTTTCGACGATCAGCTCGCGGCGCTCGAGCGAGACTCCCGAAAACACGGCACCGATGGCGACAATATCGACTTCGCGCTGCTCGTGGATGGGCTGGAGGCCGAGCGCGAACAGGGGATCACCATCGATGTCGCCTACCGCTATGTTTCGACCGCGAAACGTTGCTTCATCATCGCCGACACTCCCGGCCATGAGCAATATACCCGCAACATGGCAACCGGCGCGTCCGGTGCCGATCTCGCGGTGCTGCTCGTCGATGCGCGCAAGGGTCTCCTGACCCAGACCTGCCGGCATGCGACGATCGTCTCGCTGACCGGCATCAGGCACGTGGTGCTCGCCGTCAACAAGATCGATTTGACCGGCTTCGAGGAGGCGGGGTTCGAAAAGATCGCGGCCGATTTCAAAAAGTTCGCCGCCGCGCTCGACTTCAAGACGATGACACCCATCCCGATTTCGGCGCGCCACGGCGACAATATTTCAAGCAAGAGCGCCAATACGCCTTGGTATCGCGGCCCGGCGCTGCTCGATTATCTTGAAACCATCGATGTCGTGGAAGACGGGGCCACCCGGCCGTTTCGCTTCGCGGTCCAAT
>JBAUNU010000114.1:0-5416 GCA_049579405.1 Methylocella sp. | reverse complement strand
GAGCAGCGCCAAGGCGCGCGGCTCGTCGTCGAGGGCAAGGCGCGGGCGGCCGCGTTCGTCCCGGCTCATCCCGGCAAGCATCGTTCCCGCGCAAACTGTCGATTATGTTGTGCGGATGTTTCATAATCATTCAATCGGGTTACGCATGTGAAATGTTTGTATTACTTTTGCCTCGTCTCTTTTACCATTATCATCGTAATAAATCCGGATTATTTCAATTGCTTGAGGCCAAGCCCCGTCATAGCAATAGCCCTCGAGATCATAAAGGTAGCCCTTGTTAATCGTCAGAAGAAATCCCGCTCCTCCTTCTAGTCCTTTCAAGTCAGCATGAACATCTCCGAAAAGGAAAGATGGCTCACCTGGAATGCATTGCACGTCTTTAGGTATAGAAAAATAGGTGAAGAAACCAACCCCTGTCATCTCTCGTTTTGTGACACTTAGGTATCTGTATTGCTGAAATAGTATTTCGAATATTGGCGCCTTCCCATTCAGCAATTTTTCAAGTACTTCTTTCTCTAACTCCGTCAATACTGTCATGGAAATACTGTCCCTATTTTGACGGTGCCGTCTGGCATTACATTTCCACGAACAGTCAATTTATGTTGGCCGACAGTGATTTGTATCTCATAGTTTCCGGAAATTTCCTTCGTGCGTACTTCCTCGCGTGTCGCATTTACGATAGCCTCAAATGCCGCTTCCTGCGATCCAAAGTCGGATATCAAGGACTCCAAGTCGCGGCCCTGTTTTTCAAAGATATGGTGTAGCTTATTCGCGTCAACATTAGGTTGTTGCTCGGTTTCTGGCGGCTCAGGCGGCTTGCTTTCGGGTTTAACGACATTGGGCGGTTTGGGTTCAGATGGGCGCAACAACGCGCGGGCGGCCCGCCGTGCGGCTTCAAGCAACAGGCGGGCAATGAAGTCCTTGGCGATTATCTAGTTGACAAACGTTGCACAAAATGTAGGATCGTTTGAGATTGAGAGGCTCCTGCGGTCATAGGCATAGCTTTCGGCATGCGTTCGCTTCTTGCCATTCGGAAGCAGAAGTCGCTGACGGCTGTCGGCAAATGGGTTTTGGGGAAGAAAATGCCGCGAAATGCTTTCCCCCTCTCTAGATCACATTCGTATCCATTGGGCAGCAGTTTTGATTGGTGCGTTTGCGAGGCCGTTTGCGGCGGCGGCGACGTCTATCGCCTTCTTGTAGCGTTCGACCAAGCTAAGGAGCAATATCGGGCGTGGTTGGGATTGGTCTCTGGAAATGATACAGCGCTGCTCGGTCGTCTGGAATTCCATCCGTCTCACCGAGGATGGCATTGCCATCTCAAAACAGGGCCGGTGTCGAAGGTCGTCAGGGGCGTCGTAAAGGAGCCCAAGCACAAAGATCGCGTTCATATCTGCAACAAGCAGACGGCATTCAGCGTTTCGCAACTTGATGCCCTTAGCATTGCATTCAAAGTATTCAATGTTGTTTCTGGCCCGTCCTCGGAAGAGGGAGGACTCTTCTCATGAAGAATCGTTTGTGTGAGGCCTTTTGTGAGGCCATGGACGTTCGTCCCGTGCCAGCTGGATATGCAGTTCGCACACCTTATAACGACGGTGACGGCGATCCTCTTCTGATTTATTTGGTCAAAGACGGTCGCGGGCGATGGCGGATAGAAGACGATGGCACGCGAGTTCCTCTTCTCGAAGCAAGCGGAGTAGATATCGGCGGGAAGGCACGTGGAGAAGCATTTGATGCTCTTCTCGAAGAGTATAGCGCAAATTTCGACACTGATTCGCGCACCATTGTTTCGGCGCCGCTCTTGGAGAGCGAATTAGGTGAATGCGCGGTGCGATTTACCGGGTTGCTTTTGCGTCTGCAAGATTTGGCTTTGATGAGTCCGCAGATTGTCCGCAGCACATTCAAGGAAGACGCACTTGCAGCCATCCATAGCACCTTTGACGAGATAGCCAAGGTAACTGAGTCAGAGCCACTGAGCGCCGAACTAGTGGGGCAAGAAGCCGACGTCATGATTCGCGCTTCGTTACAGTCACCATTGGCGATTTATTTCGCGACCTCAGAAGAGCGCGCGCTTCAAGCGCTGGTGACAAAAATGGAAGCCGAAAAATATAGGCAGATTGCGGGCAGCGTCGTTCTCATGGTTGAGCGCGCAAAAGCAAATCCGGTGAAGGAGCCGACGTATAGCTTGGCTCTTGCCCGCTTAGATGCAGTCGTTGCGTTCCGCGGAGCGGAGCACGATACCATGTTACGTCTCGCAAATCTTGCGCAAGCAAATTTGCGACCAGAAAGGTTGCAATGATCGGCGCCGGTGCTATCCTTGCAAGATGAGCGCTTCGAAACGCAAAAGCGCTTTAGCTGGTCTGTCAGCCGAAGCGCAACATATTATGCGACAGCTACTTCAGTCGCCGCCAGAGCAACAGAAGGCCGCGCCTAAGCCCGCGACTATCAAAGGGGATGCGCAGCGGCGACGGAGAGAGAAGGAGCGGCAGCAGCAAATCGCGGCTAGTGGCGGCTCTTAGAGCGCGCTGCCTTCGTAAGGGCGCCGATACATCAAACGCTTTCCCTTGGCGCCGAGAACGACCTTGGCGGCGCGTTCTGTGTCTTCCACTCCAAGGCGCGTGCGGTTCGAGTATCTGAAATCAAATTCCGCAAGATAGCGGTGCAAATGTTTCTCGCCACAATGCTGGTAGACGCCTTTCATGCCACGCTTGAAGACACTGTAATATCCTTCAACCGTGTTCGTATGCACTTCGCCACGTACATATTCATCAGCTTTATGGCTTACGCTTTCATGGCTCGCGAAATGATCGCCTAGCGTGAAATAGTGGCCACCTTCGTCGGTCATCATCGCGGTTTCCTTCGCGACATTGGCCTTAATAATTGGGACAATATCGGCCGCGCTTGTGCCTTCGACATGGAATGAACGGACCTGCCCGCTGTTGCGATCAACGAGAGAAAGCACCGCATTCTTATGGCCGTGACCGCGACGTCTAATAGTGCCTTCTTTGCGGCCAATGAAAGTTTCATCGGCTTCAACAATGCCGCCCGTGCCGCCCATAGGCGCAAGAGAGCCGGAGCGCATAGCTTCCCTAATGCGATGTTCAACAAACCACGCGGTTTGATATGTTACGCCGAGCGAACGATGCAGCTGATGCGCGCTCATCCCTTTTTTGCTTGATGCCATCAAATGAATGGCGAGCCACCATTTACTCAATGGAACTTTGGAGCGCTCGAAAATGGTTCCAACCGTTACGGTGAATTGGCGCTTGCATTCGCCGCAATAATAAAGGCCAGGGCGAGCGGACTTGCCGCTCACTTTGCCGATATGGTCTAGCGAACCACAACGAGGGCACACAGGGCCATCGGGCCACAAGACTGCTTCGATTGCTTCGCGGGCTGCGGTTTCGTTTGTGAACGCGGGGGCTTGAAGATCGGCGGACATGACAAATTCTCCTTATCCGCCATACTACATCACGCGCAACGTTTGTCAACTAGATAATCGCCAAGTCCTTTACCCCCGCGGTTTCAATGCTCGCGCCGCCCGACCATCGGCCGCTATCGCGACCATCGCCTGCCGGCCAGCGGGGCTGCGCCGGATTGAAATTGGCTTTCAACAAGGCGAGCGGCGCGGGATCAAAACCTTGCGCCTTCATCAGCGCCCGAGGCGTGATCCCCCCTTCGATGAGTTCGTCCGCCACGAACAGCCGCAACGCCTGCACCTCGCCACAGGGCGGCAAACTGGCATAGGCCAAATGAATATGGGCGAGCGCTTTCTCCCCCTCGTTCCATAGCTCCGCCGCGCGGCACATTTTTGCCACGGCATGAACCGCGACCGGCTGCTCATAGGCGGTGGAAAGCAGCGCCATGATGCGCGGCTCTCCATTAAGGGCGAGGCGCGGGCGCCCGCGTTCGTCTTTCGCCATCCCGGCAAGCACTGTTCCGGCACCGAGCGTCAGCCCTTCGCCGGTAATTTCCATGCGCGGACGGAGGCAGCGCGACCGCGCATCCCATTTTTGTGCAAGCTGTTGCGTTTGCTCCACCCAAAACTCCGTTCATCAAGCGGAAAAATTTGGTTGGAGTCTAACAGCAACGGGTAATTTTACCTAATACGCAAAGTGAACATCTCCACGAGGGGATTTGGTAAGATTGGCCAGAAACGATCCGGCGTTTCAGAATTCGGCGAGAACGCTCCGGCCGCTCATTTTTATCCGGACGCGATCGCGCGTTCGAACGCTACCTCGGCTTCAAGGCCGGCAAGATCTCGGCCGATTATCGCGACCGCCAATTTCTTGCCGCCGCGGCGATAGCTTATCGCGCAGTCACGCGCCTCGAGACTGCCCTCGATTTCCGCCTTGTCCCAGCGTTCGGCATACCCTACGTAGGCAATCTGCAGATCGTATTGTTCGGTCCAGAAGAAGGGGATAGCGTCGAAACGTTCACGCGCCCCGAGAATATTGCGCGCGGCCGTCTGGCCTTGCCTCTCGGCGACGATAAAATGTTCGACTCGAATCGATTCGCCGGTGAGCCGGTCCGGCCAGCGCGCGATGTCGCCGGCCGCGAAAATGCCGGGGGCACTCGTCTCAAGATATTCGTTCACCGCGACGCCGCGGTCGATAATAATCCCAGCTTGTTCCGCCAATGCTATCGAAGGCCGCACGCCAATTCCGGCGACAACGAGGCCGGCGTCAAGCGTTTCGCCATTCTGCAAGATGACGTGGCGCGCGGAAATGGATGCCGCCGTCGTGCCCAGATGGAACTTGACCCCATGCTCCTCGTGAAGCTGGCGAAGGAAATTGCCGGCATCGGCTCCAAGAATCCGCTCCATCGGGATCGTCTCGGGCGCCACGACATCGACCTCGATACTTCGGGCGCGAAGCGACGCCGCCACTTCGAGTCCAATAAAGCTTGCCCCGAGCACGACAGCCCGCCGAGTGTCTTGCGCTTTGGCAATAATGGCGTGGCTATCGGCCAGCGTGCGCAGATAATGCACATGCGTAAGATCGCCGCCACGGACGTTTAGGCGCAGTGGTTCGGCGCCGGTGGCGAGGAGCAGCGCATCATACAACAATTCGCTGCCATCGGCGAGACGCAGCTTACGGCTCGATGAATCGACGGCGGTGACGCGGGTGGCGAGCTTCAGATCGATGTCGTGTTCATTGTAGAAGTCCGGCGACCGGAGCGGGATCCAGTCTTCTTCCGCCGAGCCTGCGAGAAACCCCTTCGACAGATTCGGACGATCGTAGGGAGCGCTTTCATCGGCGCTCAACATGGTTATACCGCCACGATAGCCCTCGTCGCGGAGCGTTTCGGCGGCGGCGTTGGCAGCCGCGCCGCCGCCCACTATGACGACGGATCGAGGCAAAGCGGGCGAGGTCAGCGCACGCGGCGCCGCCTTTTCCAGCTTTTCTTGAACATACAC
>JBAUNU010000113.1:0-2527 GCA_049579405.1 Methylocella sp. | reverse complement strand
ATGCAACGCGCGCCAATCCGGCGCCGCTCCGGCGGCCCACAGGCGTCCGAGCGTATCGAGAAAGACCGCGTCCGCGTCGCGGTCCTCGGCCGGGTCCGGGAGCGAAGCGGCGATCACAGGCGCTCCGCGCGACACCTCGTTTTGCCGGGCGAGGCTCGTGAGCGTCCGCCCGGGGCCGACCTCGATCAGGATTGGCGATAACGGTTCGGTGAGGCACGCGAGTGCCGCGGCGTAGCGCACCGTCTCGCGGCAGTGCCGCGCCCAATAATGCGGGTCCGTCGCCTGATCGGCTGTTATCCACGTTCCCGACATGGTGGAGACGTAAGGCATGGTGGGCGGGCTGAGAGGAATCTTCGCCAGGATCTCCACGAGCGGTTCGATCACCGGGTCGACCATTGCAGAATGAAATGCATGCGACGTCCGCAAACGCCGCCAGCCAGCGCCACGGGCAGTCAGCTTCGCCTCGAAAGCCTCAATCGCGGCACTCGGCCCGGCGACAACGCAGACCGCCTTGGCATTGACCGCCGCGATCGAGAGATTGCCGGGCAGGCAGGCTTTAAGTTCGGACTCCGCCAGCATGACCGCGAGCATCGCTCCTTCCGGCAGCTCTTGCATCATGGCGCCACGCGCGGCGACCACTTTCAGGGCATCCTCCAGCCGCATCACGCCGGCGAGCGTGGCGGCGACAAATTCGCCGACGCTGTGGCCCAGCATGGCCGCGGGCTCAAGACCAAGGCTCCGCCATAACGCCGCGACGGAGAAGCTGACGCTGAACAGGGCCGGCTGCGCGAGCGCGGTCGCCTGGAGTCGCGGCCCGGTCTCGCTAGGGTCGCCGAAAAGGACCTTGCGCAGGTCGAGACCAAGCAAAGGTTCCAGAATCGAAGCGCATTGGTCGAGCGTGCGCGCGAAAACCGGATAACGCCGGTAAAGGCCGTGACCCATGCCGGAATATTGCGCGCCCTGGCCAGGGAACAGGAACGCAAGCTTTGGCGGGGACGCGGCCGCCGTCTCGGCTTTGCCGGGGCCGCCGAGTTTTTCGATCAAGCCGTGCCTGTCCTTGACGACAGTGGCAAACCGCCTGGCGAAACCGCGCCTGCCGGTTTGCAAGGTGAAGGCGATGTCGCCGATGCTTTGTTCCTTGTGCGTTTCGACATGTGCCGCGAGGCGGCCACGGGCTTCCGTCAAGGCATTGTCGTCGCGGGCCGACAGGACAAACAGATGCGCGGACTCGTGGGTCGCGGCGGCGGTCGGGATCGCGGGCGCTTCCTCAACGATCAGATGGACATTGGTTCCGCCTACGCCCGCGGCATTGACCCCGGCGATGCGCGGTTTGGCGCAGCGCGGCCAAGGCCGCAACTCGGCATTGACGAAGAACGGGCTCCCCTCAAGGCCGAGTTTCGGGTTTTGGGTCTTGAAATGAAGCGTCGCCGGCAGGCTTTCATGTTCGAGCGCAAGAATGGTTTTGATTAACCCGGCGACGCCGGACGCGATATCAAGATGGCCGATGTTCGTTTTGACCGTGCCAATCGCGCAAAATTCCTTGCGATCGGTGGTCGCGCCAAACGCCTTGGCGAGGCCGGCGATTTCGATCGGATCGCCAAGCGGGGTCGCGGTGCCGTGGCACTCCACGTAGGAAATGGAGTCGGCGGTGATATCCGCCACGGCTTGGGCGAGGGCGATGACCTTGGCTTGGCCATCGCTGCTCGGTGCCGTATAGCCGACTTTCCTGGCCCCGTCGTTGTTGACCGCGCTGCCGCGAATGACCGCGCGGATCTGGTCGCCGTCGGCCAAGGCGGCGTCGAGACGCTTCAACAGCACCACGCCGGCGCCGCTGCCGAACACCGTCCCCGCCGCTTCGGCGTCGAAGGTGCGGCAGTGCCCATCCGGCGAAACCATGCCGCCTTCCTGATAGAGATAGCCGCGCTTCTGCGGGAAGGTGATCGATACGCCGCCAGCGAGCGCCATATCGGCGCGATAATCGAGAAGGCATTGGCAAGCTTCGGCGACGGCAAGAAGCGAGGTCGAACACGCCGATTGCACGGTCAAGGCGGGACCGCGCAGATCGAGCTTGTAAGCGGTCCGCGTCGCGAGGAAATCGGCGCCGTTGCCGACCAGCGTCGGAAATTCGCCGACTTGATAGGTGCCAGTCATATTTTCGAGCCGCTGCCGGTCCGCCAGCACGTTATAGAGGAGGTAGGTATTGAAGCTGCTCCCGGCGTAGACCGCGATCTCGCCAGGAAAGGCTGCGGGGTCGTAACCGGCGCTTTCCAGAGCTTCCCAGGCGATTTCCAGAAAGACCCTCTGTTGAGGGTCGGTCAGCTCCGCCTCGCGCGGCAGGAAATTGAAGAAGCCGGCATCGAACAGCTCGACGCCGTCCAAAATCGATCTTGCGCGAACATAGCCAGGCTGGTTTTGCACCGAACGGCCGTAGGCATCCTCCAACACCTCCGGAGCAAAACGGGTAATGGATTCCACGCCGCGCCGGAGATTGTCCCAAAACGCGTCGAGCGCCGGCGCGCCAGGGAAG
>JBAUNU010000112.1:0-1710 GCA_049579405.1 Methylocella sp. | reverse complement strand
CTCGTTGACGAGGCGGGAAAGAACCTGATCGTCAAGGCCATACTGGTGCGCTTCCTCATTGGTGATGTTGCGGTGCTCGGCCCGCTGCATTGTCTGCAATTCGTTCTGATAGGCGTTGCGGTAAGTGTCGGCGCCGATCTCGACACTGCCGACCTGAGCGAGACTATTGGCGCCGAAACCGCGGAAAATGTCGCCGATGCCCCAGATCGCGAAACTGAGGATGATCAAGCCCATCAGGATTGCCATGACGACGCGGCCGATCCAGCCTTGTGCCGAGGCGCGCATTGATTGGAGCATGTGAAGGGGTCTCTTTACGGGGGTTCCGACAGGCACCGGGCTTTTACAATTTGGCGGGGGACTATAAAAAGATGAAGCCCCGCATGCAACGCGGCGTTCCGCGAAATAACCGGAAACTTTCCGCATGACCCACGGATCACGCCCCCTCGTCGCGGGCAATTGGAAGATGAACGGCTTGCGCAAAAGCCTCGGCAACGTCTCCTCGATCTGCGAGGCCGTGGCCGCCGGCGGCGCGGGAAACGCGGAAGTCGTCGTTTGTCCCCCGGCGACCTTGCTCATGGCCGCGGCGCAAATTTGCGAAGGTACACCAGTCGGGGTTGGCGGCCAGGATTGCCATGCCGAGGCAAGCGGCGCCTTCACTGGCGATATTTCCGCCGAGATGCTCAAGGATGCCGGGGCGAGCTACGTGATCCTTGGCCATTCGGAGCGCCGCGCGGGCCATCACGAAACCGACAGGATCGTTCGCGCCAAGGCCGATGCGGCGCTCCGCGCGGGGCTGGCGGCGATCGTTTGCGTCGGCGAAACGAGAGCCGAGCGCGAGGCAGGCGACGCCTTTGCGATCGTCGGCGTGCAATTGGCCGGTTCGATTCCGGAAAATTCGCCGCCAGGACGCATCGTTGTCGCCTACGAGCCGGTCTGGGCGATCGGCACGGGTCTGACGCCCACGCCGCGAGACATCGCCGGAATGCACGGCTTCATCCGTGGCCGGGTGAACCGGCACCTGCCGGGACAGGGCGCCGGCCTGCGCATTCTCTATGGCGGCTCGGTGGGGCCCGCCAACGCCGCGGAACTATTGCGGGTCGAAGACGTAGATGGCGCGCTCGTCGGCGGCGCGAGCCTGCACTCCGCCGAGTTCCTGGCGATCGCCGCGGTTTACCGGTGAGCGGCCGCCTCATGTACCTGCCAGGCTCGTGCACCTTTCAAGTTCCTCATTGTAATGCTTTAAGGCTTGTTCTAAATTTTCTGCCGGCCAGACTTCAGGTGTTCTTCTTGTTGAGACAGAATAGGCCTTGGCCAATATAGTTAGACCACTTTGAAGTGTAACTTCCTTAAGGACAACGCCTGCTTCCATGAGAAGAATACGTGTTTTAGACATGATGGTTTCCTTATGTCGTTATTCCTCCATTATTGCTGATTCGCGGATGATTCGGCATAGGCAAATTTCCGTTCTCCACATGATCCCGTATGAATTTTGTCGAACTTCGGAGGACAGCCGAGGCGACCCATCTAGCCACGCGGCTACGAGATCGTTAAAAGGGGCTCAAATTCAAACTCGCGCGTAGTCCGCTTCGCTTTGCGTTCGGCGGCAAGCCTCCAAGAACCCGGGAGAGTATTGTCCATGCAGTCGGTCCTGATCGTCGTTCACCTCATGATCGTCGTCGTCCTCGTCGTGACCGTGCTCTTGCAGCGCTC
>JBAUNU010000111.1:0-2659 GCA_049579405.1 Methylocella sp. | reverse complement strand
GCGGCGCGGGCATAGCCGCCGGCAAGGCCGAGGAACGTGCCGGCGCAGAGGGCTGGCACGAGGATGGATTTTGGCGGACGAGGCATTAGCGTATCTCCGGCAGAGCAATTGGTCGCCATTCAGCGTGCGCCGCAAAATTTTTTTTGCAATATCTCTCGCGGTTCTGAAATACATTCGGTCGGAGGCCGATGCACATTTGCCACAGTTTGCGCAAAAAGCTGGCACGCCCCAAGCAGGCTCGGGAGCATTTTTATTCGAAGGGGTTTGGCGTCTAACGGCCTCGGAAGCGCCGCGATCCGGTCTCAAAATGCCAATACCTTGGCCTCTTTAACGCCAGGCAGGGCCGCGATTTCGGCGAGCACCTTTTCCGGAACCGGACCGTCGACCTCGACGAGCGCGATCGCGGAGCCGCCCTCGCGGTCGCGGCCAAGCGCGAATGTCGCGATATTAATCGCGGCATTGCCGAGAAGGCTCGCGAAACGGCCGATGAAACCCGGCTTGTCTTCATTGCTGACGTAAATCATCACCGGAGCGACCAGCGCGTCGACCGCGATCCCATTGATCGCAACGATGCGCGGCTTGCCATCGTGAAAAACAGTGCCGGAGACCGAGCGCTCACGGTCTTGCGCCGCGACCGACAGGGTGATCAGCGATTGGTAATCGGCGTCGGCGGCGCGGGTTACTTCGTCGATCGCGATGCCTCTCTCCTTGGCTACGCCCGGCGCGGAAACGATGTTGACGTCCGCGAGCAGGGGCCGCAAAAGCCCGGCGATCGCCGATGCGGTCAGCGCTTTCGTCTTCAACCCGGCCGCCTCGCCTTCATAGGTGATCACCAGCCTTTTAATGCCGCTCTCGACCAGCTGCCCGGCAAACGAACCGAGGCGGCCGGCGAGCGCGATGAAGGGCTTGAGTTTGGGCGCTTCCTCGGCGGTGATCGCGGGAAAGTTGATGGCGTTCGCAATCGCGCCGCGGATCAGATAATCCGCCATCTGCGCGGCGATCTGTAGCGCGACGTTTTCTTGCGCCTCGCGGGTCGAAGCGCCAAGATGTGGCGTGCAGACCGCATTTGGATGGCCGAAAAGCGGGTTTCCGGTTGCCGGTTCGTGCCCGAATACGTCGAAAGCCGCGCCCGCCACATGGCCGCTATCCAAGAGCGCGCGCACGGCCCGTTCGTCGGCGAGCCCGCCGCGCGCGCAATTGACGATCCGCACCCCTTTCTTGGTCTTGGCGAGATTTTCCGCCGAGAGAATGTTTTTTGTCTGCGCCGTCAGCGGCGTGTGCAACGTGATGAAATCCGCGCGGGCAAGAAGAGTTTCGAGGCCGGCTTTCTCGACGCCGAGATCGAGGGCGCGTTCGGACGAGAGGAAAGGATCGTAGGCGATGACCCGCATGTGCAAGCCAATCGCGCGCGAGGCGACGATCGACCCGATAGTGCCGCAGCCGATGATGCCGAGCACCTTGCCGGTGATCTCGACGCCCATAAAGCGATTCTTTTCCCATTTGCCGGCCTGGGTCGACAAATCGGCCTGGGGAATCTGGCGGGCGAGCGCGAACATCAACGCGATAGCATGTTCGGCGGTGGTGATCGAATTGCCAAACGGCGTGTTCATCACGATAATGCCTTTCGCGGTCGCGGCGGGTATGTCGACATTGTCGACGCCGATTCCCGCGCGGCCGATCACCTTCAGCCGCGTCGCGCGCTCAAGAAATTTGGCGGTGACCTTCGTCGCCGAGCGAATGGCAAGGCCGTCGAAACCATCGATGACGCTGGTGAGCTTGTCCTTGTTCTTGCCGAGGCCCGGCTGAAAATCGGCGTCGACGCCGCGCTCCTTGAAAATGGCGAGGGCGGCGGGCGACAAAGCATCGGAAATCAATACTCGCGGGGCCAACGGGGGTTATCCTTATAGATTGGCGCGGGAATGCCGGCATCGCCCGGCGAAACCGCTTTCGCCAGGGAGGGATGTTCGCGCCGGGGCGATCACCTTGCGGTGCCGCCGTTGATCCTTGGGGAATCAAGCGGCCTTGGCGAGATCGCCCTTGATTTTCGCGAAGGCGAAATCGAGCCAAGGCGTCAGCGTCTCGATATCGCTCGTCTCGACGGTCGCGCCGCACCAGAGCCGAAGGCCGGGCGGCGCCTCGCGATAGGCGCCGATGTCAAAGGCCACCTTTTCCTTTTCGAGCAAATTTTCGAGCGCATTCGCGAAAGCGGCCTGGCCCGCTGGCGCGAGCGCCGCGACGGCCGGATCGGCCACCTTGAGGCAGACGCTGGTATTCGATCTGATCCTCGGATCGGCGGCAAGGAAATCCACCCAGGGCGTCCGCGCCACCCAGTCGCCGAGCGCTTTCGAATTGGCGTCGGCGCGGGCGATGAGAGCGTCGAGCCCGCCAAGCGATTTTCCCCAATTCAACGCGTCGATATAATCCTCGACGCACATGAGGGAAGGCGTGTTGATGGTTTCGCCGGCAAAAATAGCTTCGATCAATTTGCCGCCATGGGTCAAACGGAAAAGTTTGGGCAACGGCCAGGGTGGCGTAAAGGTCTCTAGTCTGTCCACGGCACGCGGGGAAAGGATCAACATGCCATGCGCGGCCTCGCCGCCAAGCGCCTTCTGCCAGGTGAATGTGGTGGCATCGAGCTTTGCCCAATCGAGTTTTTGGG
>JBAUNU010000110.1:0-3336 GCA_049579405.1 Methylocella sp. | reverse complement strand
GAATATGGGCGAGCGCTTTCTCGCCTTCGGTCCAGCGCTCGCAGGCGCGCCGAAGCTTGGCGACAACGCAAGCGTCCATCGGCCGCTCATACGCCGTCGCGAGCAGCACAAAGGCGCGCGGCGCGTCGTCGAAGGCGAGACGCGGGCGGCCTCGTTCGTCTTTCGCCATCCCGGCAAGCACCGTTCCGGCGCCGAGCGTCATCCCTTCGCCAGTAATTTCCATGCGCGGATACTGGCGGCGCGCACCTTCGTCCCATTTTTGCAAAAGCTCTTGCGGTTGCTCCACCCAAAACTCTGTTCATCAAGCGGAAGAATTTGGTTGGGAATATAACAGCAAGCGGTGATTTTACCTAAAATGCAAAGCGTACATTTCCGCGAGGGAAGCTGGTACGATGGGCCCGAAACAATCCGGCGTTTCAGAATTCGGCGAGAACACCCGCCTCGTCACGCGTCAAGCTTGCCGCCTGTCTCGCCGGTCCGCCAAGCCGCCTTGGCCGCGTTGTAAAAATCGTCGAAACGGCCTGCCGCGATGGCGCGGCGCGTGTCCTCCATCAAATCCTGGTAATAGGCGAGATTGATTTCCGTCAGCAGCATCATGCCGAGAATTTCACCTGACTTGACGAGGTGATGCAAATACGCGCGGGAATAGGCTCTGGCCGCCGCGCAAGACGACAGCGGATCGGCCGGCGACGGGTCGTCCGCGTGGCGCGCGTTGCGCAAATTGAGCCGCCCGGACCTCGTATAGGCGAGACCATGGCGTCCGGCGCGCGTCGGCAACACGCAATCGAACATGTCGATGCCCCGCCGCACGCTCTCCAGAAGATCATCCGGCGTGCCCACGCCCATGAGATAGCGAGGCTTGGCGTGAGGCAACCACCGCAGCACGCATTCGATCATGGCGAACATGACCATCCGCGGCTCGCCGACGGCAAGTCCGCCCAGCGCGTAACCGTCAAATCCCATAGCGCCTAGCGCTTTCGCGCTTTCGATCCGCAAGGATTCGGCCATGCCGCCCTGGACGATGCCGAACACCGCGCGTCCCGGCTTCGCCACAAACGCCGCCTTGGAGCGCTCCGCCCATCTCAGCGACAAGAGCATGGCGCGGCGCGCGTCCGTTTCCGCGCAGGGAAGTCTGACGCATTCGTCTAATTGCATCGCAATGTCGGAACCGAGCAGATCCTGAATTCCCATCGCCCGCTCTGGCGTCAACACATGCCGCGCGCCATCGATGTGGGATTGAAAGGTCACGCCGTTCTCATCCAGCGTTCGGAGCTTGGCGAGCGACATGACTTGAAACCCGCCGGAATCGGTCAGGATCGGCCAAGGCCAGTTCATGAATTTATGCAGGCCGCCAAGCGCCGCGATCCGCTCCGGCCCGGGCCGCAGCATGAGATGATAGGTGTTGGCGAGCACGATATCGGCGCCGAGCGCTTTTACCGTTTCGGGATGCATCGCCTTGACCGTTGCAGCCGTGCCGACCGGCATGAACGCCGGCGTTCGGATTTTTCCGCGCGTCGTCGTGATGAGTCCGGAGCGCGCGTCCTCGTCCTGGCTCAAAACGTCGAAACGGAAAATACCCGTCACGTGCCATCCTCCGCGGCGGCCGGAAATAGCAAACAGGCGTCGCCATAGCTATAGAACCGGTAGTTTTTCGCGATCGCGTGCGCATAGGCAGTCCGGATGGTATTGAGCCCGGAAAACGCGGCGGCAAGCATGAAAAGCGTCGAGCGCGGCAAATGGAAATTGGTCAACAGCATATCGGCCGCCTTGAACTTATAGCCCGGCGTGATGAAGATCGACGTTTCGCCGGCGAACGCCGCGAACGTTCCATCCGGTCTCGCGGCGGCTTCGAGAATCCGCAAACTCGTCGTCCCTGCGGCAATGATCCGCCCGCCGGAAGAGCGTGCCTTATTCAGGGCGCCGGCCGCCGCTTGACAAACCTCGCCCCATTCGGCGTGCATCTTGTGGTCCACGGTATCCTTCGCCTTGACCGGCGAAAACGTGCCAGGCCCCACATGCAGCGTAACTCTTTGAATAAGAACGCCCCGCGCGGCAAGCGCGGCGGTGAGCCTTGGCGTGAAATGGAGACTTGCGGTTGGCGCCGCGACCGCGCCCGGCTTTTGCGCGAACAGCGTCTGATAAGCTTGAGTGTCCCTTCGATCGGGCCGCCGCCGGCTGGAAATATACGGCGGCAGAGGCATTTGGCCGATCCGTTCGATTGCCTTGTCGAGTTTCTCACCGGACAAAACGAACCTCAGCAAAACGACTCCTTCGTCGCCTTTTGAAACGACCTCGGCATCGAGAGTTTCCAAGCCGCCCGCCATGCTGTCTGCGGCGGCGAAGCGAATGACTTCGCCTTGCTTCAGCTTCTTCGCGGGCCGCGCGTAAGCGCGCCACAACGCGTCCCCTTCCCGTCCAATCAGCGTTGCCTCGATCCGGGCCGAGGTTTTGCCGCGCACGCGAACCCCATATAGCCCCGCGCGGATGACCCGCGTGTCGTTGACGGCGAGAACGTCGCCGGGCGCAAGTTGATCCGGCAGATCGAGGACCGCGCGGTCCTCGAAACGCGGCGAGCCATGTGGCCGGACAACGAGGAGGCGCGCGGCGTCGCGCGGTTCCGCGGGGCGCAGCGCGATGCGTTCCGGGGGAAGATCGAAATCGAAGAGGGTTACGCGCATGATGAGCTAGTCGCCCGCGAGCCGGCTAGGCGAGTTTTTGCGACGCGGCCAAGATGGCTTGGCGAGCCGGCGAGACACGCGGCAAGCGTGACGCGGGGTGAGCAGGGCGTTCTCGCCGAATTCTGAAACGCCGGATCCTTTCCGGCCAATCTTGCCAAATCCCCTCGTGGAATTGTTTCGCTTTGCATTTTAGGTAAAATAACCGCTTTCTGTTATCCTCCCAACCAAATTCTTCCGCTTGATGGATGGGGTTTTGGGTGGAGCAAACGCTAGGGCTTTTGCAAAATTGGGACGCGCGGGCGCGCGGCCTCCGTCCGCGCATGGAGATTTCTGGCGAGGAGCTGATGCTCGGCGCCGGAACGGTACTTGCCGGGATGGCGCAAGACGAACGTGCCCGGCCGCGCCTCGCCCTCGACGACGAACCGCGCGCCTTGGCGCTGCTCGCGACGGCCTATGAGCGGCCGGTGGATGTGCGGCTTTTGGCCAAGCTGCGCCGCGCGGCGGAGCTGTGGAACGAAGGGGAGAAGGCGCTCGCCCATATTCATTTGGCCTATGCCAGCCTCCCGCCTGCGAGGAAGTGCAGGCGTTGCGCCTTTTCGTGGCGGACGAGCTGCTGGAAGCCGGGGTCACGCCGGCGGCCTTGATGAAGGCGCAGGGT
>JBAUNU010000109.1:0-2156 GCA_049579405.1 Methylocella sp. | reverse complement strand
GCGCCGATCGGCCGGTGGTCCAAACGTCCTCGTGTTCGCATGGCCGAAACGCAACAGCCGCCACTTTCGCCGATCATGCTTGCGCGGAGCCGTCGCTTCGCTCCCAGCACTCATCCCGTATGACCGCCGGTTTCAACCCTCGCCGTTTAACAATGCTCCTTGGCTTCGTTGCGGGCGCCTCTCAATTCGGAACCTTCGCGGGTTCGCTCGCGGGCGCGGCGGTGAGCTTGTTCATCGCCTTGGTGACGCCGCGCAGAATGTCTTCGGCGGCGATCAATTGCTTGTCGTTTTTGGCGTCGGGCGGGACATAGGCTTGCGAACCTCCCTTTTCATCCGCGCCATTCTTCAAATGGCCGCGCAGCGAAGCTTCGCCCTTTGTGTCGTCCTTGCCGTTGAGGTCGGCGGGCACCTCTTGCAACACGGTCACGTCGGGGTCGATCCCCTTCGCCTGGATCGAGCGGCCGGACGGCGTGTAATAGCGGGCCGTGGTAAGCCGCACGGCGCCGTTATTCTGGCCGAGCGGGATGATCGTCTGCACCGACCCCTTGCCGAATGAGCGGGTGCCGAGAATGGTCGCCCGCTTGTGATCCTGCAACGCGCCGGCGACGATTTCCGAAGCCGACGCCGAGCCGCCATTAATCAGGACGACCACCGGCTTGCCCTTGGACAAGTCGCCAGGACGCGCATTGTAGCGCATCGTTTCGTCGGCATTCCGGCCCCGGGTCGAAACGATTTCGCCGCGGTCGAGGAAGCAATTGACGACGGCGATCGACTGGTCGAGCAAACCGCCGGGATTGTTGCGCAGATCGAGAATATACCCTTTGAACTTGGCGGCCGGGATATCGTTTTGGAATTTTTGGATCGCCGCCCGAACACCCTCAAACGTCTGTTCGTTGAATTGGGTGATTCGAATGTAGCCGATATCGTCGCCTTCCTGACGTTCGCGAACCGATTTGATCTGGATCACCGCGCGGGTAAGCTTGATATCCTGCGGGTCCTTGTTGGATCCGCGTAAAATCTTGAGCGTCACCGAGGTATCCGGCGCGCCGCGCATCTTGTCGACCGCCTGGTTGAGGCTCAAGCCCTGAACATTCTCGCCGTCGATGGCGCTGATGATGTCGCCGGACAAGATTCCCGCGCGCGAGGCAGGAGTGTCGTCGATCGGCGTGACGACCTTGATAAGCCCGTCCTCCTGCGTCACCTCGATGCCGAGACCGCCGAATTCGCCGCGCGTCTGAACCTGCATGTCGCGGAAGCTTTTGGCGTCCATGTAGCTTGAATGCGGGTCTAGCGAACCGAGCATGCCGTTGATCGCGGCCTCGACGAGCTTTTGTTCGTCCGGCTTCTCGACATAATCGGAGCGAATCTTCTCGAAAACGTCCCCGAAGAGGTTGAGATTACGGTAGGTGTCCGAGGCGGCCGCACGCGCCGTTCCCTCCGGAAAAACCGGCGCCTTTGTGGCAAGCGTCACGAGCCCCGCGCCCAAAACGGCGGCTAGCAGTAGAGGTAAGACTTTGCGCATCATCCGCGAACCCTTTGCAATTCCGGCCTTGCCCACCATGGGCCCGGATCGATCGCCACCCCGTCCTTCCGAAATTCGATATAGAGGATGGGCTGGACCGCGCCGATGGCGATGGCCGCGGCCGTCTTGACGGACCCATCCCCCATGACGGCGACGGGCTCCCCAACCAGAATGAATTGTCCTACATTTACGTTGATCTTGTCCATCCCGGCAAGAATAATATAATAGCCCTGGCCAGCGTTAACGATTAAAAGTTGGCCATAGCTGCGGTACGGACCGGCGAATGACACCCAACCGTCGCAAGGCGAGGCGACAATCGCTTCGACGCGCGTCGCGATCAGCATTCCTTTCCCGGCGCCGCCAAACCCATCCGGGCTGCCAAAGCCGCGCTGAAGCGTGCCGTTCACGGGGACCGGCAAAAGACCTTTGGTCTCGATAAAGGCGCTCGCTGGCGCAAGCCTTGCCGGATCCTTGAAAGGCGCCAAGGCGGTTTTCATAGCAGCGCCTGGCGCTCCTGCTTGTGCGGCGCGCTGGCGGATTTCGTCGGCCTTCCTCGCCGCCTCGGCACCCCGCGCGGCGGCGGCGACCTCGGTTTCCATTCTGGCGATCAGATCCTTGAGGCTCGCCGCTTGCC
>JBAUNU010000108.1:0-4303 GCA_049579405.1 Methylocella sp. | reverse complement strand
CTGACAGCTTGCCCTTTAGCAATTCCCGCAAATCGGCTCGGAGGTCCAACACGCAACGAAGATCATATCCTTCCATAAGGAATATGCTTTTGTCCGGGTTCTGCTTGAGGAGTGGCACCACGTGATCGGACCATCCGTTTATTGACAGAAACAAGCCCATTGTCTGTCGACCGGAACGGCTAACCTGCCCAGCAAGGCCATCGAGTTGCCGGATGTCAGCGAGTAAATCCCGCCATCGACATTCGACAATGTAGTGCCATCCATCCATTTCGAATGCCGCGTCAATCTGTTCGCCCCTTTATTGCGCCGGAACGATCGTATCACCTTGATGCCGTGCATATTAAAGAGGCGGTTCAGGAGATCTTCGAGGAAGTAGCCGCGTTTCTGCGGATCTCCGACAACTGCGGCCTGTTCGAATTGAGCAAGAAGCAACGCACTTTCCTTCCGAACTATATCTTCCTTTTCCCTCCGTTTCCGATCGATCGACTCGCGCAATTGCCGATCGTGTTCCACTTTCTCCCTTTCTTCCATTTCGGCGAGGATACCGTCCAACCCTCGCGCCTTCTGAACGACGGCGCGGGCCTTATATTCGTCTTGAGCTAGGTGGAAAGCCGTCCACCTTGCAGCAAGGCTTATCAGCTTGCGTATTACGACTTGATCGTCGCCTCGACACGCTAACTCATCGAGGATCACAGAGCCCGCCTCGCGCTTCGATCTTTTCTCGCCGGTGGTCGGGTCGCGTTCCATCAGAAAACGCCGGATCATATCCTCAGGAACGTCGGCGCGCCGTAGCACCTGCTCGGCACATGTCGTCTTAACGTTGCAAAGCGTCGCAATTACCTCAAGCGCAAGGCGGCGAGCGTCGGCATCGGGGCTGAACATGGCGTCACCGTTCACGGCCATGCGACTTGGTCTTGATAGGGCAAGCAAGACGGAGAGTTATTCCACCACGCGGAAACCACGCTCGTTCCCCTCACCCCTTGTTCTCTGGCTTGCTGAACAAAAAAGGCGCGACGTCGCCCACTCTTGGCGCCTTTCCGCTCCCAAATGGCAGCGGGCGGCAGACGGCCATGGCGGAAAGCCCCACGCGTGCCGTCAAAAGGCCGTTGAGCACGCCTTCGCCGAGACGGGCCGACAATTTCGCGGCGATCCCGTGGCCGACGAATTGTTGGACGAGGCTGTCGCCGATCGCCATCCCGCCGGTGATCGCGATATGCGCGGCAATCGTGCGCAACAGCTTGAGGAAGCCGAGCAGGCCGGGCCGCCCACCATAGATGACCGCGATGCGCCGGATAAGCCTTACCGCCTGCGCCCCGACGAAGACGACGTCGATGATCGCGCGCGGCGCAAGCGCCGTCACCATGGACACGCGCTTTGCCGCGCTCGCGATTTCGCGCCGCACGTCCAGGTCGAGCGGCTCGACAAGCGTGCGCTCGGCAATGTCGATGAGATCGCGCCCGTCGACGATGTCACGCGCAACTTTGCGCAATTGAGCGCGCGCGCGAGCCGTATCGGGCCTTGTGGAATAGAGCGCGGAAAGCTCCCTCACGAGACGCCGGGCCTCTTTGAAATCATCTTTTTCGCGCGCGCGGGCGAGTCCGATATGCAGTTCCGCGATGCGGCGCTGGCGCAGAATACCGCCGATTTCCCGCGTAGCGAGAACGAAAAGCGCGGTTCCGGCGGCGCCCGCAAGCGCAAGGCCAACGAGGCCGAGGGCTCGCGACCAAGCGAAAAGATCGTCGATGAGCCGGGTCAGCCAAAGCCCGAAACCGAGCGAAACGAGGCCGCCCGCCGCGGCCCAGAAGAGACCGCCCCAGGACAATAGCGAGCGGGCCACGACGCCTTGTTTCTGCGCCTCCTCGACCGCCTCTTCGCCAGCATCACGACCGGCCAGAAAAGCCTCGGCCTCGGCCTCGTAGGGATCGGCCGTGGTTTCGATCACCAGGGCCTCCTTCGGGGCCGCGGCGCCGGGCGCCGGGGTCATCGCACCGAGACGGAACGCGCGCGGGCGGGATTTTGGTTCAACGGCCACGCAATACCTCGTTCGTCCCTTGCCGCAGCGCTTCGCGGCCACAGGAAATTGGCATAACTCTTGTCTGGTCAATCATCAAAACAGACCTTTGTCGAGGGCTTTAGCCGAGCCGGTCGCCAAGGAGAAACTGCAGCGCGCGGTCGAGCCTTATATGCGGCAGCGGCAGAGCTGAGCCATCGTTTGCCCGGACCGGGACGGGAGGACGGAAACGGACGAAGCGGTAGTCGATTTCATTTTGCTCGACGCGCGGAGCGTCGCGAAACACCGCTTCGGGATCAATCGGGAGTTCGCCTGGATAAATCGCCGCCTCCGCCTGTCCATCGAAAATCTCATCGCCGATCCGCTCGCCCTCGAGGGGCGTGCCGATGACGGCTTCAAGCGTGGGCTCATCGGGGGCGCCGACCATACCCTCGCGCGTTGCCCTAACCGCTGAGAGCGCAATGACATCGACCTCGGCGCCAACCGATTCGACGCGGGCGATGGCTCGTTTGGTGAGATGCCGCAAGATCGCCTCGAGCCGGTCGTGGCTTGTGTGGTGCAAATGATCGGCCTTTGCCGCGGCGAACAGAATCTTGTCGATCTTCGGCCGGAACAAGGCCGACAGCAGATTGCCGCGCCCCACGCGAAACGCGGCGAGAACATCGGTTAGGGCGGTTTCGAGGTCGCGCATCGCGGCCGGTCCCGCGTTCAATGCGGCGAGCGCGTCGACAAGGACGATCTGGCGGTCGAGCCTTGCGAAATGATCGCGAAAAAACGGTGTGACGACATGCGCTTTATAGGACTCGTAGCGCCGTTCCATCATCGCCGCGAACGAGCCCGGCGGATAGATTTGGCCTTCCTCGACGGCGAGGGGCACAAAAGTAAGAGCAGGAGAGCCGTCAAGATCGCCCGGCATCAGAAAACGGCCAGGCGGCAGGCTCGAAAAGTGATTTTCGTCGGCTCGGCAGGCGCGCAGATAACGGGTGAAGAGTTCAACCTCCCGGCGCACCCGCTCTTCATCGGCCTTGGCGCGCGGATCGGTGCTAGCGGTAAGCGCGCGCCATTTCGCCGCGAGCGGCGCCCTTGCAGCGCCTGACGAGGCACTAAAGGCTTCGCGCGACCATTGCGCAAAGGATTTGCCAAGCAGCGGCAAATCGAGCAGCCATTCGCCGGGATAATCGACGATGTCGATGGTAAGCGATTGGTGGCCCGGCCGCCGGCCGATTTTTTGGTCGAAAATGAGACACAGCCGCAGCTCGGAAATGCGCCTTGTCGATTGCGGCCAATGGCGTTCCCCGGGACGGCCTTGGGGACCGGTCAGTGCGGCAATGTGATCCTCATAGGCGAAGCGGGGCACGGCATCGTCGGGTTGCGGCTCGAGCATGCCGCTGATGAGCCGTCCCTCGGCGTGAACCCGGAACACGGGCAACGGATTTTTCCTCCCGCGCAAGGCCGGGCTCGTTGCCTTGATCAGATGCTCGATAAGCGCGGTGATGAAGATCGTCTTGCCCGCCCGCGACAGTCCGGTGACGCCAAGGCGAATATGCGGGCCCGTCGTCAGCTCGATGAGGGCTTGCGCCGCGGCGCGGGCTTCAAACAGGAGGTCGGTGATCAGAGACAAAACAAATCGGCTTTCCAGAACGTTTCGTGGCGAAGGGGCGCCCGGGGATGGGTGGAAAAAACGGGTAAGGCAAATGGACCTTGAAGTGTAGTCAGGTAATGCGTTTTCGTCATGTTCGGCGCAAAAAATCCTTGCCGGGGCGCGGGCCTCACTGTAGGCGCCATGCCAGGAACAGCGGGGGCTCCCGCCGCCGGGTTTTGCGGGACCAGCCGGCCGATCGCGGCGGCGCCGTTCTCATTCTACCGCGAAGCAGGGTTATTCGCGGGCAAGCTGGAAAAGTCCACGAAACGATCCAGCCGCCCGCCACCGGCGCCCGCCTCGCTCCAAGCGCCGCAAGAGAAGTCGATCATGGCTAGGCAAGGCGCCGGGAAATGGCGGGGCTCGGCGCTTTCCCCGCCGCGCACGAGAAACCGCGCGAATTCGCCGAGACCCGGGTTATGCCCGACGATCAGAAGGGTTTTTACCGAGGCAGGGGTTCGGGCAAGAAGATCTCGCAGGGTGTCAACGCCGGCGTTGTAGAGCGAAGCTTCGAGTTCGCAGGCTGGTTTTTGCGGCAATTCACGCAAAATCATGTCGAGTGTATCGCGGGCGCGGCGTGCCGGCGAAACAAGGGCGAGATCGAAAACGAGACCGGATGCGCAAAAATACGCGCCCATTCGCGCCGCGCCGGC
>JBAUNU010000107.1:0-7265 GCA_049579405.1 Methylocella sp. | reverse complement strand
ATTGAGGGCGTTTTTCTCGTCAAGGACCGACATCGGTGATGCGCTCACACCGCTCGATCTTGAGGCTCGCGCCTTTGATGCGGCCTTGCGCAACGCTTGCACGCTTTCCAAGCGATGGCTCGCCATGCCGCCCGTCGAGATGAAAAGCCTCGTCCTGGACATTGTCGAACGGGTAACCATCACGGCCAATCGGATCGACATCTGGCTGAACCGCGCGAAAATCGCCGCGCCGCTGGAAGCGGGAGGAGGGAGCCAAAGGCCTGATATCGACCCCCTCACCCTGTCGATCGAAGCGAAGCTGCGACGCGCCGGCAAGGGGAAGCGCCTCGTCATCGCGAATGGTGCGCCGTGCTCGACGAGGCCGTGGCCGAGCGGCTGGTCGCCGATGTCGAGGTCGCATGTTATTTAAGCGGCGGGATCGATTCTTGCGCCGTGCTAGGGTTGGCGCAGCGCCATTTGAGTCGTCCAATCCGTGTCTTCACCATCGCCTTCGGCGAGGAGATGTACAACGAGGGACGCGCGGCGCGCGATATGGCGAAACTCGCCGGCGCGCATTTCATTCCGGTGCCCGTTTCCCAGCAGCAGATCGTGGATTCCTTCGCCGACGCAGTGTGGTATTCTGAATGCCCGATGATCAATGGAAACGGAACGGCGAAATACCTTTTGTCGAAAGCGGTACGCGACGCTGGCATCAAGGTGGTCTTCACCGACGAAGGCGCGGATGAAATTCTCGCGGGTTATCCGACAGCGCGGCGCGATTTGGTTCTGCCGAACTGTTGGGAATTCTGAAGTTCGAGGATGAGGTGCTGGAATGGGTGCGCGACGCGCTGCACGCCAGCCATGCCGACGAGCGGCACGAACACGAGGAAGCGATCAAGCGGCTTCAGATCGAACACAAGCGGCTTCAGGATCGCATTCATGCCATTTATGTCGACAAGCTCGACGGCCTCATAGATACGGCCTTCTTCGATAAAATGTCGAGCCAGTGGCGCGAGGAGCAGAACCATGCCAGCGCGAGATCGACCGGCACCAGAACGCCGATAAATCCTACTTGGACGAGGGCGTTCAGCTTCTGGAACTGGTGAGGAACGCCCAACGGCTGTTCGCGAAGCAGGAACCGCGCGAAAAACGCCGCCTTCTCAATTTCGTGCTATCGAACTGCACTTGGGAGGAATGGCGAAGTGGTCGCGACCTTCCGCCAACCCTTTGACATGCTTGCGGAAACCTCCACCGCCGCCGCCCGCCTTGAGGCGGACGAGACGACCAAATCGGCGAAAAATGAGATTTGGCTGCCCTTCCTGAACACTTATCGAACCATGTGCCTGGCTCCGCAGCCTCATTTTAGGCGCGTCTTGGAAGACGTTTCGCGCGATCCAGCTTGCCGTATTAGGAAGAGCGACGCCTACCGGGAGACATCGTTCGCCACGATGCGGTAAACGCGCTCTTCGCCTGGCTTCTCGTAGACGAGCGTCAGGCCGAGCTTTTTGCGCACGATCCCGGTCAGGAAGCTGCTCGTTTGCGGCGGAGCGTCGCGAGCACAAGGGCCCTTTCGGGGGCCGCCCCGCAAGTCGACCTCGCTGAGGGGGAGGCTAAACGCGGGAATGTTCAGTTCTCTGGATCGATCGAGTCTGCGATGTGCTCCATCAATCCTTGGGTGCGAGAAGGCAACCACCCTCATCGAGCGGCCGAAAGGCCTCGTCCGCCGGAATAGTCTGCAGCAGCTTGAGATAGTCCCACGGATATTTCGATTCGGCGGGTTTCTTTACCTCAAAAAGATACATGTCGCGCATTACGCGGCCATCAATGCGCAACTTGCCGTCCTGCGTCATGAAATCGTTGATGGGCATCTCGCGCATCTTCGACATGACAGTATCTGCGTCATTGCTGCCGGCGGTCTGCACAGCCTTTAGATAGTGTGTAATCGCGCCATAGACCCCCGCCTGTACCATGGTTGGCATGCGCTTCATTTTGCTGAAGAAGCGCTTGGCAAAAGCACGGGTCCTATCGTTTTGGTCCCAATAATAGGCAGAGGTCATCCTTAACCCCTGCGCTGTCTTGAGACCGAGGCTGTGAATATCGGTGATGAAGACGAGCAAAGCGGCGAGACGCTGGCCGTCCTGAACGATGCTGAACTCGCTCGCCTGCTTGATCGCGCTGATCATCTCTTGTCCTGAGATGGCAAGACCCACAACCTTTGCAGCTGACGTTTTCGCTTGCAGAAGATACTGGGAGAAGTCGGGCATTCCGAGCGGCACAAAGACGCTGCCGAGCACTATGCCGCCGTCCGAGCGGATCACGTTGCTGGCGTCTCGTTGCATCGCGTAGCCAAAGGCGTAATCAGCAGCGATAAAGAACCAGCTATCGCCGCCGGATCTCACGATCGCGTTGGCGGTGCCGTGTGCCAGGGCGTAGGTGTCGTATGTCCAGTCGACGGCGTAGGGAGAGCAGTTCCGGCCGGTAAGGTCGGCGGAAGCAGGGCCCGAAAAAAGGACAATCTTCTTCGCCTCCCGGGAAACGTTCTCCACTGCCAGCGCCACAGCCGAATTCGCCACGTCCGCAATCACATCGACACCCTCGGCATACCATCGCCCGGCAATGCTTACGCCGAGGCCGGTGTCGTTCCGATCGTCCGCAAATAGAATCTCGATGGGCTTGCCCAGCAAAGAGCCGCCGAAATCCTCGACCGCCATATGCGCAGCCTCAACCGAGCCGGGGCCCCCATCTTGGGAGTAAATCGAAGTCATATCGGTGAGCACGCCAATCTTGACGGGTCGTTGCCCCTGGCCCGTCGCGCCGGCAGCCGTCAGACTTATCGCCAGGGCGGCGCCAAACAAGGCGCTAAATTTCATCAGGAAGTCCTTCCCGCGGCATCACGGTGTGGCTGCTGGCGGAGTTGTCCGGACCTGGACCTTGCTGCCCTCTTCGAGATCGGCCCGCGGATTGAGAATGACCTCGTCGCCATTCTTGACGCCTGTCGGTACTTCAACCACCCTGCCGAGATCACGGGCAATCGTGATCTCTTGCATGTGGACGGTGCCATTCTGGACCGCTGCCACATGCAACCCGTATTGATTAAAGATGACTGCGTCGGCAGGCACGATGAACAACGGCGTTTGGCGCGGGACCCGCAGCTCGACCGTGCAATAAGTGCCGGGGGTCAAGGCGCCATCCGGATTGGGCACGTCAATCTCGGTGAGGAGCGTCCGCGTTCCGGGCTGCAGCGCATCCGCAATCCGGGTGACCTTGCCTGGGAAGCTGCGGTTGGGCATTTCCGGCACGTGGACGACCCCCTCGTCGCCCGGAGCTAATCCGAATGCCTGATCCTGCGGGACATATGCTTGGATGCGCATCACATCGCTGTGCATCATCGTGAATAGAAATGTTCCGCTCGTCGCATCTGCCTGCACCAGGCTGCCAACGTCGATATTTCTCTGAGTTACCACGCCGTCAAAGGGAGCGACGACCTGCAGATAGGACCTCTGCTGCTGCAACACCTTGAGCTGGGCCTGTTGCGCCTGGATGTTGGCTTCGGCCGCCTGCGCGGCTTGCTGTTGCGCTGCATAAGTTAACCGGTCCACGTCACCTTGCTGTTTCGTCGCCCAACCCTCCACGACGAGGGTGGCCGTTCGTCGGTTGGTCACATGGGCGAGCTCACGGTTGGCAACCGTTTGCCGCAGTGAAGCCTCGGTCTGGAGGAGGGTACCCTCCGCCTGAGCAACCTGATGCTCCAGTTCGGGCGCGGTGATCTCGACAAGCAACTGCCCCTCTTTGACCCGGGAGCCAATATCGACATAGCGCTTTAAGATATAGCCGCTCGCGCGCGCATAGATGTTCGCTGCTTCGAAGGCCAACGTCGTACATGGCAAATTCACATGCAACACATTGCCGCTCATCGTTACGGTCCCGACCCGGACGTTCGGGACAAAGTTGCGGTGCTGCTGCGCAATAGCAATGGCCTGGCGATATTGCTCGTAGTGCCACCACACGCCGCGCGCGAGTGCGCCGCCAAGCACCAGAAGCACGGCTAGTGCTAGCAGCCGCTTCCCAGATTTACCTCGGCCCTTGCCTTTGAAGCGCTCCGGTTCGCCGATGCCCGGCTTGCTAGGCGGAGGCTGTTTCGGGCCGGGGGCGTCCAGCATTGGCGCCGCACCACGGTCGTTCATCGTACTTCCTCCTCAAAGACACCGTGGGCCGGTCTGCCGTCATTACGTTTGCGCAGCATTGCAAAGAGGTAAGGGACGAGGAGCAGCGTGGTTGGAGTGGCGAAAAGGAGCCCGCCGATGACTGCGCGGGCAAGCGCGGCATTCTGTTCTCCACCCGGTTCGCCAATTGCCATTGGGATCATTCCAACGATCATCGCGGCGGCCGTCATCAGCACGGGTCTTATCCTCGTATGTCCGGCAGCGATCGCGGCATCGAATGCCCTCACTCCGGCAAGCTGCTGCTCACGCGCGAAGGTGACGAGCAAAATCGAATTTGCGGAGGCGACGCCAACCGCCATGATCGCGCCCATCAGTGAAGGCACGCTGAGAGTCGTGCCGGTGACAAACAGCATGGTCAGGATGCCGCAGAATGTCATCGGCAACGCCAGAATAATGACGAATGGATCGCCGAAATTCTGGTAATTCAAAACCATGAGCATATAGACGAAGACCGCGGCGAAGAGCAGACCAATGCTCATATTGTCGAAAGCCCCTTCCATGCTCGGGATCTGGCCTGTGACCTCGATCGAATTGCCCGGCGAGAGCTGCTTTCTTAGATCCGTGACAATTCCATAAATGCTGTTGGAGACACTGCCGAGATCGCGTGACTGGACGTTGGCATAGATCTCATAGACCGGCTGGATGTTGGCATGGTTCGCATTGGTGGGAACCGAGTCGCGCCTAATGGTTGCGACATTGCTGAGCATCCCCGGCACGGGCTCATTTGTAGTCGGAGTTGCTGTTGCGGGTGCGGTTGCAGTTGAAACGGGCGTATTGATGAGGGCGCTCATCGAATCGACCCAATACTGCGGCGTCTGGACGGCGAGGTAATAGGGAATTCCGTTGCTAGGATCGGTCCAGAAATTGGGCGACACCTGCCTAGATGAGGAAAGGCTGATGTTGAGGTTGTTGGCGATCCCGGTTGCGGTTAGCCCGAACTCGGTCGCCCGGGTGCGGTCAATGTCGACGAAAAAATCCGGACCATCAACTTCCTGCTGGAGATGGGCATCGGCGATGCCCGAAATCTCGTTGATCCTACGCCGCAATTCGCGGGCAACCCGCAGATTCTTCACCCGGTCATAGCCGACGGTCCGCACGCCGATTTGGGCCGGTATGCCGAAATTGAGAATCTGCGTGACGATATCCGCCGCCTGGAAATAGAAAATGTCTTCGGGGAAGGCGACCGGGAGCACTTCGCGGAGCTTGCGGACGTAACCGGCCGTCGGGGCATGACCCTCCTTCAGTGAAATGAGGATAACGCCGTCATTGACGCCAATGGTCGTTCCGTCTGAAAACGCGTAATTATAGGCTATCTGCGGCAGGCCAATATTGTCCACGATCAGATCGAGATCCCTCTCAGGAATGACCTCCCGGATCTTATTCTCAACATTCTGGAAGATTTGCTCGGTGACCTCGATGCGGGTGGCAGGCGGAGCACGCACATGAAGCATGATCTGCCCGCTATCAATGGCCGGAAAGAAGTCGCGGCCAACGAAGACAAACATAAAGGCGCCGAGCGTAAGCACCAGAACAGCAATGAGCGGGGCGATGATTCGGCGGGTCAGAAGCAGATGCAGCAATTCGACATAGCCCGTGCGCATCCGCTCGAAACCCTGCTCGAAACGGCTATGAAAGCGAGCAAACCAGCCAGTTCCGGCCTCGGCGCCGCGGTGCTCGCCCTTGAGCAGCAGGCCGATCGTAATTGGCGTCAAGGTGCGGGAGAGGCCATAAGACGCGAGCATCGCAAACACGACAGCAAAGCCGAGCGGCGTGAAGAGATATTTCGCGGGTCCTTGAAGAAAGAGCACCGACGTAAACACGCAGCTGATGGCGAGGGTTGAGACGAGCGTTGGCACGGCAATTCCGGCGGCACCATGGAGGGTGGCTTCAGGCAAGGGCCTGCCTTCCTCCGTCAGCAAACGGTGTGTGTTCTCGATCGTGACGGTCGAATCATCGACCAGGATCCCGACGGCAAGCGCGAGACCGCCGAGAGTCATTGTGTTGAGGGTATCGCCGCGGAAGAAGTAAAGAACGATGAGCGAGCTCAATATCGCGAGCGGGATCGAGATCATAACAATCAGGGTCGACCGCCATGATCCAAGAAACAGCAGGATCATCAGGGCCGTGAGGCCTGCCGCTATTGCGCCTTCCTTAATAACGCCGTTCACCGAATCGGTGACGAACACCGACTGGTCGAAGAGTTCCGTGATCTCCATGCCAGGCGGCGCCGATTTGCGCGCAACCTTCAGGGCCTCTTTGACCCGTTTAACAACCTCGACCGTCGAGGCGTTTCCGTTCTTGATGATGCTGATCAGGACCGACCGCCGGCCGTTTTCCCGGACGACGTTCTGCTGCACCAAGTAGCCGTCGCGCACTTGAGCGACATCTTTGAGGAAGACAGTCGCCCCGCCGCGTGTGGCCACGGTTGGTTCCGCGAATTTGACCGGAATGTTGTTGAGATCATCGATCGTCACCGGCAGCGCATTTGTCCGGACATTGTACATTATGTCCCCGATCTTCGCCGTGCCGGAAGGCAGCGTCAGGGCCTGAGCGTTGACCGAATTCACGATGTCGATGGGGGTCAGCCCTTTGGCTAAAAGCTTGGCCGGGTCGATATCGACCATGATCTGCCGGTACTTCCCGCCCGCGGGCGTGGGGAGCGTGATCCCGTGAATTGGCGCCAGTTGCTGCCGCAGGCGGTAGAGGCCGTAATCATAGAGCTGCGACTCGTTAAGCGTGGTGGAGCTCAGGCTGATCTGCAGGACGGGCACGCTTGAAGCATTGTATTGCACGATGATCGGAGGCTCGATGCCGGGTGGCATGAGCGCCCGGATCTCGTTGGTGGCAGCCACGATCTCGGAGATCGCAAGGTCGAGGCTCACGTCGGGCTGAAAGAAGATCTTTTGGACCGAGATCCCGCTCAGCGTTTGCCCCTCCATGTCCTTGATGCCGTTCACGTTCGAGCTGATGGCATATTCGCCGTAGGTTGTGATGCGCTGCTGCATCTCCGGGGTGCTGAGGCCGGTGTATTGCCAAATCACCGAGACGACCGGGATATTGATC
>JBAUNU010000106.1:0-2811 GCA_049579405.1 Methylocella sp. | reverse complement strand
AATCAAACCTTTGGCAGCGGGAGCGCACGGTGACCGGGACCTTTTCGATCTCGGTTGTGGCGAACACGAATTTAACGTGATCGGGAGGCTCTTCCAGGGTTTTTAAAAGGCCGTTGAACGCCTGTTTGGAAAGCATATGCACTTCGTCGATGATATAGACCTTTGTGCGCGCCATGACCGGCAAGTAACGCACGCTCTCGATGATTTCGCGCACGTCGTCGATCCCGGTATGCGAGGCCGCGTCCATTTCGATGACATCGACATGGCGCGATTCGATGATCGCCTGGCAATGCAGGCCCAGCTCCGGCATATGCATAGCCGGGCGCGCCACGGCGGGGCGCCCGGCGCGCTCGGGCAATACGTACTTGAAGGCGCGGGCCAGGATGCGCGCCGTCGTGGTCTTGCCGACGCCGCGCACCCCGGTCAAAATATAGGCTTGGTGGACGCGTTCGAGATCGAAGGCGTTCGACAACGTCCTGACCATGGCGTCCTGGCCGATCAAATCCTCGAAGCGCGCGGGGCGGTATTTTCGGGCAAGCACGCGATAGGGAGCCGGCTGTGCGCAGACTTGGTCTTGCGCGGCGCTGGCGCCCAGTAGCCCGGGGCCGGCTTCACCATGGGCGTTCAAAGGTGGTTCCATGCGATCGTCCGGCATCCTGCGGCCCATTAGGAGGGAGGCTCGACCGCACATGTCTATCCCAGCGGCCAAGCCGGCCTGACCGACAAGGCCAAGTTGTGGCAAGGCTTGCAAAGTGGGAGGCTGGACAGAGACCCGCCCGGTCTCGTTAGGGCTGCTTCCTTCCGGACCTGACCCAGTTGGCGAGTGGTGCGTCCACCGCCAACCTCCCAGCATCTATTTGGATCGCCCGGGCGAATTTCGCAACCGTCTGAATGCTCGAGCCAAGCCGCCGCGTGCAAGTCCGCCGCGCGGACCACGGGATAGGGTGTGGCCTCACGGATTACGAAGCGCTAAAGACAAAGCTATTTCGCCAGCCAGGAGAATTGGGTGAGAGGATCGTTCCGCGACAACCTTTGCGAGGAAGCCGTCGTCTCACGCGGCGGCCTTCCAGTTAAGACGCATGAAGCCTTGGCGGAGCGCGATCTTTGCGGAGCGGCATTCAGCGTCGCTTGAGAGCATATTTTCCCCGCGATCCGGTTGCCGGTATCGCGCAGTGCCGCTTGACCGGGACTAAGAATTGAATTTATAAGGACGAAGTGGAAAAACTCTGTTATGATCCACGCTGGACCTAGATAGCCAGGCGCAAATTGCGGGCCTGCGAATTAGATTCGCGGCGAGGAAAATATCCAGCTGCCACGAAATGACGTCTGGCCAAGCGGGCTGCTTGTGACGGGGAAGCCTTCGGCGCGAGTACCAAACGGGGAGGTGCGTAAATTCCGCAAGGCACATAAATAGCAAACCAAAGGAGGAAGGTAGTGGGCGAGCTTCTTGAAATTGCTAGTTGGGTTGGGACGCCTATTGGCGGTATTTGCGCGGTTGCCTTTGTGGCTGCAGTTTTCTTTTACGCGCGGTGGGTTCTCACCGACAAGCCTGTTTCGAAATCCGACAAGCCTGTTTCGAAATGAGCAATCCGGTCGCGATTCCTCGGCCAAGTGCCGGGGCGATCGCGCGTTGGCGGGAGGCGTGATGGTCTTGTGACTTGAAAAGGCATCACGCTACGATGATCCGGGACGGCACGATCAGAAACAGGCGACGCGGATCAACGTTTCACCTCATTGATTGCAAACCCGCCCAGGGGCATGTGGCTCAATCGAAACCGGCGCGCGTGGCACGGCGTTTCTGCTGCGCGGCGTATCTTTTGCAACAGCCAGGCGCTCGCGCGCGGCTTTGCCGTTTTTTATATTGCCGGTCGCATGCCGCCATGACTTGAGGCGCGCGTAAAAAGAACCACGGGAGAAAACCTTTGGCCCAGGAGACGTCGACGAGAATCGGAGCTAAACAAATTCAGATGATTGGCGGCTTACGAGCTCTCGCTCAATCGCGTTCCGGCCGTGAACGCGTTCCCAACGGTATCGGCCTTTCGCTAGACTCCGATGACATGGCCGGCGACGCCAATCATGGCAATCTAGGCCGAATGGATACGCGCTTCCCTAGTGAGGCGGGGCCTTCCGGGCGATTGCAGTCCATCTTTCCTGTCAACATCGCCATCGCGGACAAGAACCCAATGGTTCTGCGTGCGTTGGAGGCGCTTCTCACCCCGGACAGGCGCTTCAATCTTTTGCTGATGACGAGCGATGGAGCACATTTTATAAGTTCATCAGCCCATCTTCCCGTGAGTCTGGCGGTCATCGGGTGGGAGTTGCCGCCATTTCGGGCCACGGAAGTTTTGCAGGCACTCGCAAAGCGCCCCGCGCCGCCGAAGACCGTGGTTTATAGCGGCACCAAGGATACGACGGCGCCTGCTGAAACGTTGCGGCTCGGGGGGGCCGGCTTCGTCAGCAAACTTTCTCCCCCTGAACGCCTGCTTGAAGTATTCGCGGCGGTCGCCGCCGGAGACATGGTGTTCCCGTTCGTGGATATTCATAAGGCTAGGCCGGATCCCCTTACAAGCCTGACACACCGGGAACGCGATCTTCTTGCCGCATTGGAAACCGGTCAGAGCAACGGCCAGTTGGCGCGGGAATTCGGCGTGTCGATCAATACGGTTAAATTTCATTTGCGCAATTTGTTTGGCAAACTCGACGTTCGTAACCGGACACAGGCAATCTGCCTCTACCTCGAAACGAAGCGTTGAGTCGCGCGCCGCCGGCGCTTCGCGGCGATTTGTAAAAGCCCCGGGAGCGATCGAGAAT
>JBAUNU010000105.1:0-3290 GCA_049579405.1 Methylocella sp. | reverse complement strand
GCCTTGTGTTTCATGAGGGTTTTCACCCGGTCGAGCGTGCCTCTTTCGGGGATCGTCGCCTGCAGCGCAAACCATTTGTCGATGACGAGCGGTTCGCCTTCATGGGCGCCGTAGAACGCCTCGAGCGCGGTTTCGCGCTCTTCTCCAGGGATATGCGCGAGCACGCCAAGCGCAGCGATCTCGTCCGTCATGGTGGTGGCGCGTTCGAGCTGACGCGTGGCGAAAAGCGCGCCCTCGATCTTATCAGCGGCGGCGAGAAGGTCGAGCGCGCCATTGCGCAAAGCCCGCCGCCCCGCGGCAAGGGCGTCCGGTGAATAAGGTCCGTCCGGGGCCAGCCGCGCGTAGGTCGCGAGCAATATTTGCCTGGCGTCCTGTCCGATATCCTTGCGCAGAGCTTCGCGGGCGAGATGGTTCGCGTCCGGATCGACATCCTGGCCAATCTCGCGGGCGATGTCGGCCTCGCCTGGCAGGGTAATTGCCTGCGCGGTGAAAGCCGGATCGTCGCCTTTCTCAATGACGGTGGCAATCGCGGTGACAAACGCCTTGTCCCGGTCTGGCACCTCTCCGGCGCGGATGCGCGCGACCGAGCGCAGGAGGAGGCGGGTGGCATAGGTCTGCGCCGCCTGCCAGCGATTGAAACCGTCGCTGTCATGCGAAATAAGCGCGATGAGATCGGCCTCGCTTGCCGCGCTATCGAGCCGGACCGGCGCCGAGAACCCCCTCAGCAGGGACGCAACCGGACGGCTTGGCACGTCGCAAAAGGTGACGCGCCGCCGCGCGGTCGAGAACTCGATCACCCGCCGCGACAGTTCCGCCGCGCTTGCCCCATCGTGGCCGCCGGTGCGCAGTTCGAGGTCGCCCCCGCCGGGAGCGACGAGACCGAGCGCGATTGGAATGACAAAGGGCTCCTTCTTCTCCTGGCCGGGTGTTGGCTTGCAGGATTGCGAAAGATCGAGCGCGAAGGTTTTCGCCGCTTCGTCGTAGGACGCCGTGGCTTCGACGACAGGGGTGCCCGCTTGGTTGTACCAACGCGAAAATTGCGTCAAATCCCGCCCCGACGTTTCGGCAAAACAGGATATGAACTGCTCGATCGTCGCCGCCGTTCCATCGTAACGATCGAAATAGAGATCCATGCCCTTGCGAAAGGCGTCGTCGCCGATGAGCACCTTCAGCATGCGGATGATTTCGGCGCCTTTTTCATAGATCGTGGCGGTGTAGAAATTATTGATTTCAAGGTAGGTGTCCGGCCGGACGTTATGCGCGAGCGGCCCCGCGTCCTCCGGAAATTGTTGGGCGCGCAAGGCGCGCACATCGCCGATGCGGCGCACCGGGGCCGAGCGCATATCGGCCGAAAACGCATGGTCGCGGAAAACGGTCAGGCCTTCCTTGAGGCAGAGCTGAAACCAATCGCGGCAGGTGATGCGGTTGCCGGTCCAATTGTGAAAATATTCATGCGCGATCACCGCCTCGATCTGCGCATAATCGGTGTCCGTCGCGGTCGAAGGCGAAGCAAGAATATATTTGTCGTTAAAGATATTCAGTCCCTTGTTCTCCATCGCCCCCATGTTGAAATCGGAGACTGCCACGATATTGAAAACGTCGAGATCGTATTCACGTCCGTAGACCTCTTCGTCCCAGGTCATGGCCCGTTTCAAGGCATCCATCGCATAGGCGGCGTAAGGTTCCTTGCCATGTTCGACGTGGATGCCGAGCGCCACCTTGCGTCCGGAGCGGGTTATGAAATTGTCGAAAATCGACCCGAGATCGCCGCCAACGAGCGCGAACAGATAGCAAGGCTTTGGAAAAGGATCGTGCCAAACCGCGAAATGCCGCGGCGTTCCTTCGATTTTGCCCGAGGCGATCTTGTTGCCGTTCGAGAGGAGGAGAGGCGCCTCGGAAAAGTCCGCCTCCAGCCTCACCGCGTAGACGCTCAGCACGTCGGGACGGTCGAGAAAATAGGTAATGCGGCGAAAGCCTTCCGCCTCGCACTGCGTGCAATAGGCGGAGCCGGAGCGGTAGAGACCGATGAGGCGGGTGTTGGCCGCGGCATCGACCTCGGTCTCGATTTCAAGCGCGAACGGACGGTTAGGCGGGGCGTTCAGCGTGAACCGATCCGGCGTCACAACGCCGTCCCAGGCATCCGTCCCGGGCACATCGAGGTCCCGGCCATCGAGCGCGATCTTCTTCGCGAAAAGTCCGTCGCCGTCGAGGACTAGGGAAGCGTTGGCCCGCCCCAACGGGTTCGGGCGGATGGCGAGCCGGGCAAGGACTCGCGTTGCCGCCGGGTCAAGCTTGACATCGAGATCGACCTTGTCGATCAGATAATCGGGAGCCCTATAGTCTTTCAGACGAACGGGTCCGGCGACATCGGTACGCATGGCAACCTCTAGGCGAAGGGGAGACGCTCGCGCGCGGACGAACGCCGCGATCATAGGATCAAGACCGGCGGCGCGCAAAGCGGAGATGCCCGGACGGCGATGCCTTCGGCCGCGAACGCCCGCTCTCACCGCCTTCTCGAATGTCTCCTCGTGCAGCGCGGGCGCGAAAAAGGCCGCCGGGCCGCAAGACGGCCGGCAAACGCAAGGGAAATATAGGAATGGCCGGAACGATCGAAAAGTCTTTACTCGCGTTCGCCCTCTTCGGCCTGGCGCTCCCCCAAGCGGGACGGGCGGATGGACCGTCGCGGCAGAAAATCACCGAGACAATCCAAATCGATGCGCCGCCCGCAAAGGTGTGGGCAACAATCGCGGATTTTCACGACATGAACTGGCTCCCCGGCGTCGCCAAGACCACCGGCGAAGGCGGCAATATGCCGGGCGTGGCCAAACGTCAGCTCACCCTCGACGGCGGCGCGACGATCGGCGAAAGCCTCTACAAATATGACGCGGGGGCGATGAGCTATTCCTATCGCATCGACAAGGTCGACGTGAAGATCTTGCCGGTGAATAATTATTTTTCGACGATCATCGTCCTCCCGGCGGAGGGCGGCAAAAGCACCGTCGAATGGCGCGCCGTCTTTTACCGAGGCGATCCCAACAACAATCCCCCGCCCGAATTGAACGACGAGGCGGCGCTGAAGGCTGTCGGCAAAGTCTATCGCGCCGGGCTCGAAAATTTGAAGAAAAAGGTCGAGGCGGCGAAGCCACTCAATTGAAGGACGCGCGACCGTCCCATGGCCGCGCTACTTCATGTTGTGTGATTCGATCGAGCTGGCGTTGAAGGCGTATCAGCGAGACGGAGAGCGGCGCAGCGGATCAGGGCTGGTACCTGTCGCGGGCGGAATCGATAAG
>JBAUNU010000104.1:0-5230 GCA_049579405.1 Methylocella sp. | reverse complement strand
GCCGCGGGCATTGGCGCGCCGGCTCTTTGGCAGGCCGCGCGCGATGGACGTTCGTGTGTCGGCGAAGCACGCTTCGCGCGCCCCTATCGCGGCCGCATCAGGATTGCCGCCCAGGTCCAGGATTTCGATCCGGCATCCTATCTCACCGCGATCGAGTTGCCGCTCTGCGATCCGGTCACGCAATATTTGCTGGTGGCCGCCGACGAGGCCGTCGCCCAGGCCGGGCTTGCCCTTGCAAAGCCCATGGGTCCGCGCACCGCCACCATCATCGGAACCGGCGTTGGCGGGATGCATACCATGGAAAACTCTCTATACCTGACGTTAGTGGAGCAGGGCCGCCCGGATCCGTTGGCTATTCCGCGTCATATCGCCAGCGCCGGTCCCTCCCAGGCGAGCATCCGCTTTGGATCGACCGGGCCATGCTTCGCGGTGGCGAGCGCCTGTTCTTCCGCGACCCAGGCGATAGGAATGGGTGCGCATCTTATCCGCTTCGGGTTCGTAGATCGCGCCATCGTCGGAGGAACCGAGGACTGCATTACCAATAGCACGATGCTGGCGTGGGAAGCGATGCGGGTGCTCACGCCAGACTCCTGCCGGCCCTTTTCCAAGAACCGCAACGGCATGGTCATTGGCGCGGGTGCCGCTGTGTTCATCCTCGAAGAAGCAGAGCTGGCCCGCGCCCGCGGTGCCGAAGCGCTCGCCGAAATCGCGGGCTACGGGACCTCGGCCGATGCAAAGGATCCCGTGCGCCCCGATGCGCAAGGAGCGGCCGCCTGCATGCGCAACGCGATGGCCGACGCCGCCGTGGAAGACGAGGAAATCGATTACGTCAATGCGCATGGTACCGGGACGACCGCCAACGACGCCACGGAAGCGGAGGCGCTGCGGCTTGTCTTTGGCAATCGGCTTTCGACTCTCCCGGTTTCCTCGACGAAACCCATCCATGGGCATGGCCTGGGCGCCGCTGGCGCGCTCGAACTTGTCGTGACGATCGGAGCGGTGCGGGAAAATGTCGCGCCGCCAACCATCAACTGGCAAGAGGCCGACGCCAAATGCCCCGTCGATGCCGTGCCCAATGTTGCGCGTCCCATGCCGATCCGCACCGCGCTGACCAATTCCTTCGCTTTCGGCGGCATCAACGCCAGTCTCGTCGTGCGGCGCCGGCATGAAAGCCGCGCATGACCGTGCGTCAATCTCGTCATGCGATGGCGCTGGTGCCAAGCGAGGATGCGCCGGTTCGTCTGCCACCAATCCGGGTCCGGACCGGAGCAGGCGAGGTTGCGGGATTTTCGCGCGAGACAGGAGGCGCTCGGGCCGGCGGCTATATCCCTGTCACTTTTCCGGCGCGCTGGCTGGCGCTTCCAGCCATCCGCGGCTTCATCATGCAATTGATCGGGGGCGACGGTTTCCTTCCGGTTCACGAGGGCCAAAGCTTTGCCTACGAGCATGAGCTGCGAATCGAGACCGACTACGTCCTCGCCGGCGAGGCGCGCCGCACCGCCAATCCGCCGCGCTTGACTTTAAAAATGGCTGTTTCGACCGCGCAAGGAGAGATTTGCGCGCATCTCGAAACCGTGCTGCGCATCGTGCCGCGTAATTTGGAGCCGACATCGTGATCGAAGCCGGGATGGAACCGGCGCCGCGGATTGGCCAAAGGCCGGGGACGAAATCCGCGCGCAGGACTTCGGGCCTTTTGCGCGGGAAGCGCTCGCGCGTTATGCGGCCGTGTCCGGCGACGACAATCCTATGCATCTCGACCCCAATGCCGCCAGGGCGGCCGGACTCGCCGGGCCGCCAGTCCATGGAATGCTGATGCTCTCCTGTTTCGAACCATTGATCATGCGCTGTCGGCGCGATCTTTTCATCGCGCGGCTGTCGGCCAAGTTTCTGCGGCCGGTGCTGGCTGGCGAAGGCATCCGTGTGTCCGGCCGGGTCATGCGCAGGCGAGATATCCCAAGGCCAGAACTCATATTGCGGCTGACCGCCCGCGCGCGAAATAACGATGTTGCGATTTTGGGGGAAGCGGCGGTTTGGTACAAAACTCCCGGTCCCCTGAGCTGAGATGCGGCCGAAAACCATCCTCATTTCTGGCGCGTCGAGCGGTATTGGCCGCGCGCTCGCCATCGTTTACGCGCGCGATGGGGTGTCCTTGTCTCTCATCGGGCGCGACCGCGAACGGCTCGAGGTCACCGCCGCCGCCGCCCGTGCGCAAGGCGCCGAAGTCAGCATCGGCCAATTGGATGTGCGCGACCAAGACGCGATGGCGCACTGGATCGAAGCCGCCGACATGCGCCGGCCGTTCGACCTCGTCATCGCCAACGCGGGCATCACGACCGGCTTGGCGCCGGGAGACATCGCCGAAGACCCGAGTGCGGTTCGCGCCATTGTCGGGATCAATCTTATCGGCGTCTTGAACACGGTCGAACCGTTGATCGCGCCGATGTGCGCGCGCGGGGCCGGCCAAATTGTCTTCGTTGGCTCGATCGCGGGCTTACGCGGCTTGCCCTACGCGCCTTCCTATTGCGCGACCAAGGCGGCGGTCCATGCTTATAGCGAATCCTTGCGCGGCCGCCTCGAGGCCCGAGGCGTTCGCGTTAGTCTTGTCATCCCCGGCTTTGTGAAGACCCCGTTGAACGACAGTATTGACGCCATGAAGCCGCTCGAAATCACCGGCACTGACGCCGCCATCCTCATTCAACGCGGTCTCGAACGCGGCAGGGCGATTATTGCTTTTCCAAGGTCCCTCTATCTTTTGGCGCGCCTCGCCCGCATCCTGCCGGCGCGGCTCGTGGATAAAGTCATGGCGCGTTTTCAGGTTAACGTTCCGGAAACTCAAGAGCGTATTCGTTAACGATTTCTTACGTTCTGCCCATTCGGCGGAAGCTCCTCCGCGCGGTCTTAAGTTAAACGTTACCACTCTCTCAAATTCTGCAACAAACTGTTGCAATTTGTTTGTTGTCAAAACCAGGCTTTTCGGATTCAAAGCTTGTGCTGTGTCCGTTTGTGCGGCTTGTATTAAGCGTTCCGTCTGCTTGCACGAAGCCGCGCGGCCGGCGCGACAGTCAGTACGGGTAAATCCGCCGTCCTAAGCGAAAAGATGCAGGCGCTGCGGACCGGAAACGACCGTGTTACGGGGCTTGGCTATTGGTTTTCGTCGATCTTTTCCGAATTGGGTGCGAGACCGGCTTGCTCGCCGCGGCGTGCGGTCTTCTGCTGGTCGGCGGCGGCTTTCTGATTCTCATCGGCATCAATATTTTTGAGCAAGCGACCGGCAGGCTGCTCGGCAAGCCGCATCCGGCACCGGTGGTTAGCGAAGCCGGTCTTCCCCATGTTCTCGTGCAAATCCCGGTTTTTAACGAACCCGCAATGGTCGCGGATAGCTTGCGATCCGCCGCCGCGCTCGATTGGCCGCGAGAGAAGCTGCATATCCAACTTCTCGACGACAGCACCGACGAGACGGCCGCCATCGCCAACGCCGTCGTTGGGGAGCTGCGCCGGCAAGGCTACGATGTTTCACACCTTCGCCGCCCGGGGCGGCGAGGTTATAAAGCAGGCGCCTTGGCCGCCGGCCTCGCTTGCTCGAATGCCCCCTATGTTGCCGTTCTCGATGCCGATTTCCGGCCGCCGCCGCGTTGGCTGCGGGCGACCGTCCCGGCCTTGATTGCCGATCCAAGCGCGAGCTTCGTTCAATCGCGTTGCGAATTCGCAAACTACCGGACGAATTGGCTGACCCGCGCGCAGGGCTTGATGTTCGACGCTCATTTCGTCATGGAGCAGGCGACCCGCTTTCGCGCCGGCTGGCTATTTCAATTCAACGGCACCGGCGGGGTCTGGCGCCGCGCGGCGATAGAGGCGGCCGGCGGATGGTCGGGCGACTCGCTCTGCGAGGATCTCGATCTCACGGTGCGCGCCGAAATCGCCGGATGGCATGGTCTTTTCGCGATGAATCCCCCCGTGCCTGGGCTCGTCCCCGAAAAGGTGTCGCATTGGCAGGTCCAACAGCGACGCTGGTCAAACGGCTTTGTGCAGGTTGCCCGCAAGCTGCTCGGCGAGGTCTGGACGGCCAACTGGCCGGTTTGGCGAAAGCTGCCGGCGAGCTTTCTCATTCTCATCCAGATGTTTTACCCTTGCGTTGCGCTTGCCTGCCTTTCCCTGGTGCTATGCGCGATCCTGCGGGGCGGCGATCTGGCCCCCTACCTGCCAGTCATTGCAACCACCGCGGCCTTCGTGCTGATCATCGGCGTTGGGATGACGCTCATGCCCTACATTATCTTGCGGCGGGGCTCGTTTTGGGGCTATCTCGCGACGCTCGCTTCGCTGGTACCGCTGATGGTCTATGTCAGTGTCTCCAACGCGCCGTCGATCCTAAAGACCGTTTTCGGGGCGGCCGGGACCTGGAAACGCACGCCCAAGATGCAATTTCGTGCCGGCGTTTCCCCCGCAACGGACCGGCTCAACGAGGTTTGATAACCAGCGCGGGGGCGCTGCGATCGACTCGCGTGTACAAAGTGAATTGCGGGTCGAAGATGAACTTAAGCAACAGCCAACTCCACGATTTATGCGTCCTGAGTCCGGCATAAAATTCCGGCGCCATTTGCTTCAGCCGCGGCAACCGCGACCAAGGCACGTCGGGAAAATCGTGGTGTTCGTTGTGATAGCCGATGTTGAGTGCGATGAGATTCAACGGGCCGTAATAATCAAACGTTTCCTGAGCCGGATCGAAGGTAAAATGCTCCTGCAGCCAGCGCGCGCCGAGCGGATGCAGGCCTCCGACCGAAAACCAGAAAGACGCGAAAAGATAAACAAGCGCATTCGGGCCGAAGCAGGCTAAAACGGCGAGATCGTAGAAAAAAACGCAACCGCCATTGATAAATGTCCACCGTCTCCACATCGGCACGGAGCCTTTAAGACGGCCGAGCCGGGTAAGCTGGAAGACCGGAAAAAGAAACATCCATGCCGCCTTGCCGAAAGCGCTTCCGCCAAACAGACGCGCTTCCCAATGACTCGGGAGATCGGCGTCGTAGTCGTAATCGCCGAGATGCGAATGGTGCTTCATGTGATAGCAGCGAAATCCCATCGCGGTTGGACAGGTGTTTGGCAGATCGGCGAAGATCGCGGCCCATTTGTTCAAGACATTGGATTTGAAGATGCAATTATGGGTCGCATCGTGGATGACGACGAACATTGCGTGATTGGCGAAGGCGCCGATGCAAAATGCGGCGGCCAATGC
>JBAUNU010000103.1:0-3605 GCA_049579405.1 Methylocella sp. | reverse complement strand
CAAAAGCGTCACCCGCAACGCCAACTGGTTCCAAGTGCGGCATGCGGCAGATTTTCGTGTGCCGCCGCGACTTTTGCATCACACAGTTGATTAACGATTCACCGCACGGTTTAACCAAACCGTGCCTTTCCGCAAGACAATGAGTGGCAATTAAGCAAAGCGAAGCTTGGCACAAGCAGACAGAGCGCCAAAAAAGGCGAAGATCGCTAGAAGCAGGGTGGAAGTGGAACCGAAGTGGAACCAGAGGGGCACCGGGCTGGTTAAAGCTAAGGGGAAGGATCAAATCGATGGCATATACGGTCAAAACCGGTCCGTTCCCGGAGCCGCCGGAAAACTTGCGACGGGTGCTCGAAAGCCTTAGGCCTCGCTGGCGCTGGATTGTCGCTTTGGGTGCCTTGATCGCCGGCATGGGGGTTGTCGCGCTTGTCCTCGTCGTTTCGGCGACCATCGCCTCGGTTTATACGATCGCGGTTTTTATGATCGTCGCCGGCGCCGCCGAGATCGCCACCGGTCTTCGGGCCAAGACATGGCGACGGTTCGTCGTTTGGATTGTTGCCGGACTTGCCTATATCGTCGTCGCGGCCTTTGCGCTTGCTCAGCCGTTGATCGCGGCGGCCTTCTTTACCTTGCTGCTGGGCGCGGGAATGACCGCCACCGGGGCAGTACGTATCTACCTGGGGGTTCATCTCGGTGCTCCGCTGCGAGGCCCTGTTCTGCTCGCGGGGGTGCTCACGGCGCTGGTTGGGGTGTTAATCGTCGCGGGCTGGCCGGCGAATAGTTTCGTGATCCTGGGCGTTCTCCTCGGCCTTGATCTCGCGTTTTGGGGCGTGGCGTGGATAGGGTTCGGGTTGCGCTTGCGGCGCTATCGAACCAGCGATGAATGAGCCGCGCGCGCAAGGGGCAATGCTGTGAAATGCTCGCGGCGCGGATTCTCGGACCGGCAGGTTTGATCGCATTGCGGCAAGAATTTTCCGCGCGGTCTTCGCGCGCGCCAAAAGGTTCACGATGGCAAAATGGGTTTGCACTTTCGGTCAGGGCAAGGCCGAAAACGAACGTGGCCTGCGAGACCTCCTCGGCGGCAAGGGCGCCGGTCTCGCCGAAATGGCAAGGCTTGGGCTGCCAGTTCCGCCAGGCTTCACGATCACCACCGAAGTCTGCGCTTACTTTTACGACAACGGAAAACAATATCCGCCAGGCCTTGCCGCCGAGGTCGAAACCGCGCTCGGCTCCGTTGGCCGCTTCACTGGCCGCCGCTTCGGCGATGAGGGGAATCCGCTCCTCGTCTCGGCCCGGTCCGGGGCAAGGGTGTCGATGCCCGGCATGCTGGACACCGTCTTAAATCTCGGCCTGAACGACATCGCCGCGGCGGCGTTGGCGGAAAGCTCGGGCGATCCGCGTTTCGCCTATGATTCCTACCGCCGTTTCATCCAAATGTATGCGAGCGTGGTGTTGGGCATCGAACACCACGTGTTCGAAGAGATTTTGGAGTATCGTAAAGAAAACAAAGGGGTAACTCTCGACACGGAGCTTTCGTCCGAGGATTGGCGGAAACTGATCGCCGATTTCACGGCAACCGTCGAAAGAACCTTGGGCAAGCCTTTTCCGCAAGACCCGCGCGAACAGCTCTGGGGCGCCATCGGCGCCGTGTTCGAGTCTTGGATGAATCCGCGCGCGGTCGCCTACCGGCGGCTGCACGATATTCCGGCGAGCCTTGGCACCGCGGTCACGATTCAGGCCATGGTTTTTGGCAACATGGGCGAAACGTCGGCGACGGGCGTCGCCTTCACCCGCAATCCTTCGACCGGGGCGAAGGAACTTTACGGCGAGTTCCTGCTCAATGCCCAAGGCGAGGACGTGGTCGCGGGCCTCAGAACGCCGCAAAACATCACCGAGGCGGCGCGCATCGCGGCGGGGGCAGAAGAGCCTTCGATGCAAGCCGCTTTGCCCGGGGTTTTCGCCGAATTCGTGGCCGCGGCGGGTCTTCTCGAAAATCACTACCGCGACATGCAGGACATGGAATTCACCGTCGAGCGCGGCAAGCTATGGATATTGCAGACCCGCAGCGGCAAGCGCACCAGCAAGGCCGCGCTCCGCATCGCCGTCGATATGGCGAATGAAGGATCGATCAGCACGGAAGAGGCGATCGCGCGCGTCGATCCTGCCGCGCTCGAACAACTCTTGCATCCAGCGCTCGATCCAAGCGCCCCGCGTCAGGTCGTCGCCACCGGGCTGCCGGCATCGCCCGGGGCGGCCAGCGGCGAGATCGTGTTCGACGCCAGCGACGCCGAGCAAATGAAGAGCGCCGGCCGCAAGGTCATTCTGGTGCGCGTCGAGACAAGTCCCGATGATATTTTGGGGATGCACGCGGCGGAAGGAATTCTGACGACGCGCGGCGGCATGACGTCGCACGCCGCGGTTGTCGCGCGCGGAATGGGCAAGCCATGCGTCTCCGGCGCCGGCGCGATCCGGGTCGATTATGCGAAAGCGACAATGACCGCGGCCGGCCTCACCTTCAACAGGGGGGACCTGCTGACCATCGATGGCGCCACCGGTCAAGTGATGAAGGGCGCCGTCAAAATGCGTCAGCCCGAGCTCTCGGACGAATTTACGATCCTGATGGAATGGGCCGATGCGGTCCGCCGGATGGGCGTGCGGGCCAATGCCGACACGCCACGGGACGCGCGCGTGGCGCAAAAGTTCGGCGCGGAAGGAATTGGCCTTTGCCGCACCGAGCACATGTTTTTCGAAGGGGAACGGATTGTTGCATTTCGCGAAATGATCCTTGCCGGAGATGAAGCCGGCAGGCGCGCCGCGCTCGCCAAGCTTTTGCCGATCCAACGCGCCGATTTCAGTGGGCTCTTTGAGATCATGTCGGGGCTGCCGGTGACGATCCGCCTGCTCGATCCGCCGCTGCACGAGTTTTTGCCGCGAACCGAGACGGAAATCGCGGCGGTCGCGGAGGCCATGGGCATTGCGCCGGAAAGGCTCGTCCAGCGCGCCGCCGAATTGCATGAAGTTAATCCGATGCTGGGTTTTCGCGGCTGCCGGCTCGCGATCGCCTTTCCCGAAATCGCCGAAATGCAGGCCCGCGCCATTTTCGAAGGCGCGGCCGCGGCCAAACGCGAGACCGGCGCGGCGGCGCGGCCGGAGATCATGATACCGCTCGTCATCGCCAAGGCCGAGTTCGATTTTGTCAAGGCGCGGATCGATGCCATGGCGAACGCCGTCGCCGCCGAGACCGGCGAGAGCATGGCCTATTCGGTTGGGACGATGATCGAGACCCCCCGCGCCAGCTTGCGCGCCGGCGAAATCGCCGAGACCGCCGAGTTCTTTTCGTTTGGCACCAACGACCTGACCCAGACCTGCCTTGCGCTTTCGCGCGACGATGCCGGATCGTTTTTGGGCGACTATGCGGCGAAGGGAATTCTCCCCGCCAGCCCGTTCGCCACGATCGACCGGGAGGGCGTGGGCGAGCTCGTCGAAATCGCCGCCGCGAGGGCCCGGCGGACGCGGCCGGACATCAAGCTCGGAATCTGCGGCGAACACGCGGGCGATCCGGCCTCGATCGATTTTTTCGAGCGCGCCGGGCTCACGTACGTCTCCTG
>JBAUNU010000102.1:0-14206 GCA_049579405.1 Methylocella sp. | reverse complement strand
CTGCCGTGCGGCGCCTCGCCTTAGGGGGCGGCTGCGGGCCCTCGCCTGCAGCCGCCCGACACTCGTTTTGTGACTGCCGCGCTCGGCAGCCATGATCTTCGCGATTCAGTAGTGGTGCCGGCGAGCGGTGCGGCGAACCGTGCGGCGTGCCGCACGACGGGCATAAAGCGCTTTCTCCACGAAGCCGTTGGATGCGACAGCTGACGTGACAACTTCCGTGCAGGCTCGCGAATAGTTCGCGGGGGCAGCGGCTTGAGCATGCTTGCTGAGTCCTATTGCTAGCGCCGCTCCCAATGCCACGGTAGCGATTCCAAAAACGATCGTCATCCTCATTGCAGAACTCTCCCTTTAAACCGGCGCTCTTACGTCATTAGCGGTGGCGAACTTAAGCTTGCTCGCTTTAGCTTCTGTTACAACGTAGAGCACCCACTGCCAGATGGACGCCCATCAGCCCTGCCATTATGACTCCATAGAGTTTCTTAAGCAAGGCGAAGTACTTGCGGAACTGCGGCCGTCGCCGGCAGCCGTATCGACGTGAAACGCTTGATTGTTTGAGTCCGATCAAAAACAAAATGGAGATGCGTCTGGATGACAACAAAATCCACATTTTCGGCACTCGGCGCACCCAATGTCCCTGGCTTGAATGCACGAGAGCTCCGTGCTGGGGAATTGGCATTGCCAAAATCTGTCGAAAGCGGCAATCTCGGCGCCAACAAGCCGTCATCCGGTAGATGCACGGAACAATTGTGTTTTGGTGCCGATGTACCGAAGAATTCCCCCCGTCCTTGACGCGCGTCGACATTCTTGCGCTATGCAGGGCCACGGGAGAAGGGAATCAAGGACTGAAAGGGGGCGCGCACGACGGCCCGCGCGGCATCATCTTTTCCGCCGACACTCATGACTTATCGCTTCTTTGTTGTCCTAGGCGGGGCCAAGGGGGAATCGATTTTCATGCGAGGCACATCATTTCAGACCTGGAATCAAAACAAGTAGCCGATCCTGACTTGAGTCCTGAATGTGTACGCGGGAAACTCTTTAATGATCGGGATGCCGAATTCCGCCGATATTACCGTATGCTCAGTGGGCTTCCAGCCGATCATGAAGTTGAGAGGCAAGAACAACCGGCCGGTCTGGCCAGGCACCGGGGTTCCATAATTCCAGCGAATATCCGGACTCGGATAGAACGTCAAAAATAGCTCGTGAGGGAGATTGATGTTGACGGTCGGCATGAGGCGGAGCTGCCGCAACAAGGGTCCTTCGTCGTTGCCGCCAAAATCGACTCCGTAGCGGACCTGGGGCGCGAAGTAGCTGCCCTCGCTCAGTTCCGGGAGCATCACGCGGACCACCGCGCCGGGGACCTCTTCCCATGCGTCGGACGCAACGCCGTTGGTCGCGGTCGGGGCGATGACCTGCACGCCGGCCGCGACCGCCCAGCGCGGGTTGATCTCGTAAATGAACCAGCTTTGGGTGAGCACGTTGCCGAAGCCGGTGATCACTTGTCCGCTGGGATTTTGCGGCGTCACCGGATTTGTCCACACGACGGGGATCTCGACCCTGAAAGCCAATTCCCACTGCGGCGCGATTCGGAACGGGGTCTCGATCCGTGCGAACAGTGCATTGGTGTCGACCTGTTTGGTCGTGCCCTCGGCCGTGCCCGGCCCCGGCGCTGTTGTGAAGCGATCGAGCAGTTCGATCTTTCCCAGAGGGTGCGTCGGATCGTCGCCGGTCTGGTTCGCCAAATTCTCCTCGTCCGAGCCGGCGAAAACCGGACTCGTGGCGCAAAGTGCTCCGGCAATCGAGGCGTAGCGTGCAAAATCGAAGATCGACTGTCTGACTGGCCGGGTACAAACCCGCGCGAGATTGAAGATCGGCTTCGCCATGGTTTCGCGGCTCACCTCATCGTGGCGAGGTTTCTCCAGAAGTTCTCGAAGGCACGCGAGTGCGTCTAGGTAAGAAATACTGCTCGCTTTAGCTTCTGTTACAACGTAGAGCACTCACTGCCAGATGGACGCGCCATCAGAGCTGCCAATATGGCTCAATCAAGGCCGAGGTGAAGCTGCGGATGCTGTTTTGAGCGAATAGGATACGGTCACTTCAAGCCTCTGGTCCAATGATACTCCGCGTAGTTCGCCGTAATGACAAGCGCAAGCATGAGCCTAACAAGGGAACCCCGGCCGGCAAGGTTGGTGCCGTGCTCGCCATCGGTGGTTCGAAATTCTCTCAGATCTAGGAAGAAAAAGGCGAAAACTTGGACCTTTGTTGGCGGTTGGAACGGGCATTTGCGGCGGGGCTGGCTGGCCCAGCCGCGGCGTTTGACGTTACTTCACTGCAGTGTTTTAATTTTACGGGTAGGTGGGCTAAATGCCAGTTTCGGAATTTCGCCGCCGGCGTCATTCTTAAGGCAGACCGGACCGCGGTGAGCCTCTTGAAGCAACCTCGGTCATCACAACCTAGCTAGCGCTGGAATGGAAGGGAGGAAGTTATGTCTGACACATCGAGGCAAGGCGACTGGACGAAGCCCGCGGCCATGGCGATCCCCAAAGGGGGCTTCTTCGAGGATGAAGTTGAGCAAGGCAGATACGGCCCGATCTTTCCCAAGACTCCGGCTTGCTACGGCTTCTCCATCATCGCGAAGATCATCCCCGGACGGGAGCCGGTCTTCTATGAGTACGCCAAGAACATCGAGAAGGCTGTGGCTGGTCAGCCTGACATCCTCGCCGTGCTCAAGCTGCACTACCTACGATGGAACCTTTTCGACATCAAGGGGGAAACCTACTTCCAATACATGGGCATTTTCGACACCGACTTCGACAAATATGTCGAGGATGCGGTTGGCCTCTTTGCGGCCTCCGGTGTCGTCACCGTTTTCGAAAATCTGGAGGGCTTTCCGAAAGATTGGAAAACGAACGCCCCGGCATTCATCAAGTTCGTCCGTGACCATCATCGCCCGAGCTTCCTTGAATATGGCGAATATCCGTTCGTGAGTGCGGACGAGATCAAGAAGGCCCTACAGCTCAAGGCGGCCTTCTCGACCATGCTCGACCAGATGCAGTGATCCACTGCAGGACGCGCAATGCTTGAAAACGAAGACATTCAGCACATCCTGCTGACCCGCACGCCCGCGCTCACTGGGCGATACGAATTTCTTTCGTTTCGCAACGCCGCGGGCGGACGGGCTTGGCTGTCGGCGATTCGTGAAAAGGCGCAGTCGGCCGCGGAAGTCATGGCTTCGGTCGAAACGGACAAGCGCTGGGTAACGGTGGCCTTCACCTGGAACGGCCTGCGCGCACTGGGCGTGGATGAGGGTTCGCTGGCCACCTTCCCCGAAGAGTTCAGACAGGGCATGGTCGCCCGCGCGGAGATCCTCGGCGATACCGGGGAGAATCATCCCGACAACTGGGTGGGCGGCCTCGCCAGCCCGGACCTCCACGCCATCGCCATCCTGTTCGCCCGCGAAGCCGCTGAGCGCGGGCGCTGCCTAACCGAGCACGACAAGCTCGTCGCACAATGCGAAGGCGTTGAGGTGCTCTCCACGCTGGACCTAGAGGCGACGCCTCCGTTCGACTACGCGCACGACCATTTCGGCTACCGCGACCGGCTCTCGCAGCCGGTCATCGAGGGCACGGGCGAAGTGCCAACGCCTGGTACCGGCGCGCCGCTCAAGCCGGGCGAATTCATCCTCGGCTACCCGGACGAAGACGGACCGCCCGCCAATTTGCCACGACCTGAAATTCTGTCCCGCAATGGCAGCTACATGGCTTATCGCCGCCTGGAAGAGCATGTCGGCAAGTTCCGCGACTTCCTGCGCGAGCATGGCAAGACGCCCGAAGAACAGGAGCTGATTGCGGCAAAGCTGATGGGCCGCTGGCGCAGCGGCGCACCGTTGGTGCTGACACCCGACAAGGACGATCCGGCGCTCGGTGCCGATCCGCAGCGCAACAACGATTTCAAATATAAGGAGATGGATCCGCATGGCTATGCGGTACCGCTCGGCTCGCACATGCGGCGAATGAATCCCCGCGACACGGCGCACAATATGAACCGCCGCCGCATGATCCGCCGCGGCGCCACTTACGGCCCACATTTGCCGAAGGAAACGCCAGATGACGGCGTGGAACGCGGCATCGCTGCCTTCGTGATCTGCGCGAGCTTGATACGCCAATTCGAGTTCGCGCAAAACGTCTGGGCAAACGACCGGAACTTCCATGAACTCAGCAACGAACGCGACCCGATCATTGGCGCTCAGGACGGCACGCTCGAATACAAAATCCCCCAACGCCCGATCCGCAAAAAAATCACCAGCTTGCCGGCCTTCACCACCGTGAGAGGCGGCGCCTACTTCTTCCTCCCTGGCATCAAGGCGCTTCGATACCTCGCGACATTGAATGATGTCCATTGAAACGGGATAGATCTCTTCATCGTCGGGGCAGCCAAAGATGATTGACACCATCGTTATTGGCGCTGGACCGGCGGGCGTACTCGCCGCCCTGCGTGCTGCGGATCTGGGCGCGCGCACCATGCTGGTAACTCGCGCTGAGTTTGGCGGCATGGCCGCGAACGACGGACCAGTTCCGGTGCGGACCCTAGCCCATGCAGCCCGGCTGATTCGTGAAGCCCGACAGTTGGGTCAATACGGTATCGGCGTGGGCGAGCCGGTACTGGATTATCCCCGGCTACTCGCGCGCGTGCGCGAGGTGATCGACGACGTGTGTGCGCACTCTTCGTTGCGTCGGCAGATCGACTCCCTGGGAGTGATAGTCCACGAGCACGCCGGCGTTGCGCGCTTCGCCGACCAGCACACCGTCGAGACCGAAGAGGGCCTACGGCTTCAGGCTGAAAAGATCATCATTTGCACGGGCGGTGTGAGCCGGCGGCTCTCAGTTCCCGGCTTCGAATTGGCGAGTATACATAGCGACGCCTGGGATTTGACCTCCGTCCCTTCGTCGATTCTGGTCATTGGCGCCGGAGCAACGGGGGTGCAGATCGCCTCGATTTTCAACGCTTTTGGCTCACGAATCCAAACCTTCGAGACTGGCCCACGCATCCTGCCGAGTGAGGATGAAGATGTATCGGTAGCGGTTGCGGCGGCGTTCCGGGAGTCGGGCATCGTGGTCCATGAGAACTTCGGCGCCATCGAGTCTTTCGAGAAGACCCCGACGGGGGTGCGAATGATCTTCTCCAGGAACGGCAACCGGGAGAGCGCCGAGGCGACACTAGCGGTCCTGGCGATAGGCTGGGTCGCCGATTCTGCCGGGCTGAGGCTCGCTACGGCGGGCGTCGAGACCGATCATCGGGGATTCGTGCAGGTTGATGGGTATCTGCGGACTTCCACGCCCCATATCTTCGCCGCTGGGGACATTACCGGTCGCCAGATGCTGGTCCCTCAGGCAATACAGGACGGCTTCGTGGCGGCTACCAACGCCGTGCGAAGCCCGACTATGAAGGTTGGGGACCCGGTGTGTCCTATCGGCAGCTTCACGGACCCGGAGTATGCCCAGGTGGGTCTCACTGAAGCAAAGGCCCGTGAAAACCACGATGTCATGACCACGGTTATACGCTTCGACTCGACCACGCGCACAATCATTGACGGGCGCACGATGGGCTTTTGCAAATTGATCGTCGACCGCACGACCTGCAGGATATTGGGCTGCCACGTTGTTGGCGAGCGGGCAGTGGAGATCACCCAGTTGGCGGCGATAGCCATCGCCGCCGGGATGCGGGTGAATGACTTGGCTCATATTCCGCTCTCGTTTCCTACCTACGCAGGAATATTGGCTCACGTGGCGGCCAGCGCGACACGCGAACTCAATCTGAATGTGAGTTGGCAAGCACATCTAGCAGAGAGCACCTGGCATCAATTCTGAGGGAACGAAAGGGATAAGGGAACAGCCATGAGCACTCTAACACCGGCACGCACCTACAACCAAAACCACATCGCTCGCAAATACACGGCGGGCAAACGCCGCCTGAGCATCTACTGGACGTGGAGCTACCCGTGGGAATCCCAGCGCGATCCCGCGGCAATGGAGAACCGCTTCTCCACGATGACCGAGGTCCGCACCGTGCTGTGGCCGGCCTACGAGACGCCGGAGTGGAGCGCCGCGCAATTCCTCCAGGGGATCGCCGGTACGTTGGAGCTTTTTCACCGCTCCACGCTCAGCTTCCAGCAAATTGCCGGCGAAGCCACAGGCCACCCGGTCGCCGTGTTCCAGCGCATCGACCAGGCGGGCTACAAGCTGCCGATTGACGAACGGATTCTAGCCGACACCGATACCCTCCTGGTTTTCGGATTGGACCACCTTCTTTCCGAACAGGAAGCCACGCCGGAGGAAATCGCCGCCATTCGCGAGTGGCTCAAGCGCGAAGGCACCTGCCTGCTGCTCGCGCCGCATCACGATGTCGGCTTCACCAGCGACTTGAAGCAGCGGCAGATGGAATACCTCCATCATGGCGACGCGCTCGTGCCGCGCCAGCAGCGCTTTGGTCAATGTACCCGCTCGCTGATGAAGGCGCTCGATGTTCCGGTGCACAATACCTACGGACTCCGTCCAGCGCTGGTCCAAGGCACGAAGGAGATCGCGCCGCTTACGGCTTTCCGGGACATTGACAAGCTGGGTCTGCTCAAAAACGTCCCTACGCTGAATTTCCATCCGCACCTGCCGCACTATGAGCTAACGTCTAAGGACACCAAGTCGGTGCATCTGCTCGCGCGCCAGCCCATTGATCTCGATCGTCCGCACCCTTTCACCGCAGCCGGCAATACGGAGTTCAATTGTCTGCTCTGGATGCCGCCAAATCAGCAGCGCGCTGGAGACATCGTGCTCGTGGACTCAACCAATTTCACCACGCTCTTCGGAGGCACGGAGAGTCTGCAAAACTTCTGGCGGAATTTCGCCCTGATGAAATGAACGCCGGCAAGTGTGGACGCCTTGAGGGCTTCTGGAAGAGCCTTGGTACGGCGAAGGGGCATAACCTAATCGCCGGCAGGCGCTTGAGCCCTTAGATCCCGATAAGGGAGACATCGATGCTGATGGACTGTTGAGCAAGGCAGCGACGGTCGCCATGCTGAGCATTGTCGTGTCGAGCATGCTCGCGATGGGTGCAGGTCTGACGGTCTCTCAGATCTCCGAGCCGCTACGCAATGCCCGGCTGGTCTTGCTTGCGCTGTTGACCAATTTCGTGTTGATGCCCCTTGGCGCGCTCGCCCTGGCGAAGGTGCTCTGGCTCGATAACCCCTTTGCAGTTGGACTGCTGGTGCTCGGGTGCGCGGCCGGCGCGCCGTTCTTGCCGAAGCTTGCCGAACTTGCCAAGGGTAACCTCGCATTTGCCGTTATGCGGCACACCGGCGAAACATTCTCGATGATGTGCGCGCGCGACTGAAGGATGGTGCGCCCGCCGCGTGATCACGACTTCGCTCGTGGAGGTCGTCGCCGTAAGACGTGAATGCCAGCATCTCCTGGATCTTTGCGTTCTTGGATGGACCTTCCCTGACAGGGTGAACGCGCCGCCCTGGTTCCGGCGTCCTTGGCCGGGTTAAAGATGTTGAGCTTCCGTTCCCAGAGGGAGATCGGTGATCGTCTTGGGTTAACTCACGGTGAATATGCTAGTATCACTCAATTGCTCAGGCTGGTGATGCGCAACAACGCAACTGCCATCCAGGGTTCAGGAACGTCCACGATCCGATTTGGTGAAAATATGAGAAGTGCAGACGAATTCGATTCGCGCCGCCAGCTATGGCAAAACCCAATTTTCACCGCCAGACGTCGCACTGCTGTTCCGCTTTCCGAACGTGGTGATGCGATCGCACTCGGTCTCCGGAATGCGCGCTTTTTCCTCGAAAATCCGGGGGCGATGTCCACCGAACAAGAGCAAGCGCTCGTTTGCGAAGCCAAAAGCCTTGGCGTCAGCCGAGGCGGCGTCCTGCCAAACGCGCAGTACCTGTCGCTTTCGGGAGGCGGAGACAAGGGCGCCTTTGGCGCTGGACTGCTCGTCGGTTGGACCGCACATGGCGACCGTCCGAAATTCAAGCTCGTCACCGGAGTGAGTACTGGCGCTCTGACCGCGCCGTTCGCTTTCCTGGGCCCTGAATATGATGCGGCTCTCATTGACGTTTATACTAACATCGACCCATCGAAGGTCTTTAAGAAGAGGTTCCTGCCCCTCGCCGCACTTATGCAGGACGCGATGGCCGACACGAGTCCATTGTTTGGAACGATTTCACACTATATCAACGAAGAGATGCTCGCGAAGATCGCCGCGGAATACGAGAAAGGACGACTGCTGCTGATCCAGACCACCGATCTCGATGCCGGTCTGCCAGTCCTGTGGAACATCGGAGCGATCGCCGCAAGCGGCCATCCAAGCGCGGCTGATCTCATCTGTCGAATCTTGCTTGCGTCCGCATCCATACCAGCGGCGTTCCCACCGGTGTTGTTCGACGTCACTGCTAATGGCAAATCCTATCAGGAAATGCATGTCGATGGCGGCGCTGTCAGCCAAGCGTTTCTTATTCCGCCCAGTCTCGACGTGCGTATAGCCCAAGAAAAGTCCGGGTTCCGCAGAGAGGCCTACGTCACTTATACCATCCGCAATTCCCGCTTGACAACCGAATGGAGCGATGTGCAGAGGGCAACTCTTCCGATTGCCGGCAAGGCCGTCTCGATAATGATCAACTATGTAGGCCTTGGCGATCTCTATCGGATTTATCTGGAGGTGCAGCGCGCTGGCGCAGGCTTCAACGTCGCTTACATCGGCGACGACTTTCAGGCAGAGCACAAGGAGCAATTCGACCAGGGATACATGCGCGCTTTGTATCGCTTCGCCTACGAGAAGGCAGCGAGGGGTTACCCGTGGGAGCATGCGCCACCGGGGTTTCAAGCCGAAGACCGGTGACGACGTTGGATCAATAAGAGCTGGTCTACGACGCCATCGTGGCGCGAGTGAAAGAGCACGTCCTCTGACGCTTCCTTTATCCTCCTTCCGTCGACCCTAATTTATTCGAGCCACGCAAATTATCGATCAGGATGTAGACGCTTACCAATAAGACCCATGCAGGAAAAATGAACAGGGCCCAGTCAAGATAACCGCTGCCAATAAGAAGGAACAGAGCAGACGCGTATCCCAGATAGGCAATCAAACGTGCGACAAGCTGGGTCTTTATGGCTAGCGTCGACGTAGAGATCATAAAAACCGCAGCCATCTTGAATGCGTAAATTTGCATGGCGTCAAAAGCGAATGCGCGGCCGAAAGAAAATGAAGGAGAGCCGACTAGCTCGCCGGTTGCAACTGAATAGGCACGGATGAGACCTCCCATAGTCGAAGCCGTAACGAATATCATTCCAAGGAACAGGAGACCGCTTCCCAAGAAAACGGTCGCAAAAAACTGGTCTTCCTTCTCCCCCAGGCGATCACGCAACACGCCGAGAAACCACAGGAAAGCAACTCCTGCAAATGGAATGAGGTTCAAGGCAAGAGACACTCTTTCCGAACTCGTCTTTAGCCATGAACCGGTCTCGTGGGGGCTTACGGGCACTGACTGCCAAAATAACCAGAGGCTGCAACTGAGGAGGAGAGAAAAAAGGATACCGGCGATGGCAGCCGCTCGCGGCGTTTTGAGCCCGGGATGAATTAGGGGCGGTTTAGGATCAATTATGTCGGGGGATGGATTTCGCATTGTGTCACACTCCCAAAGGCAACGCGTGCGAGTCGCATAAGTGACAATTTTCGTTATTTGGGCCGTCGCGGCGAGGTGTCTTCGAATTCCGCCGAATAGCTCTCGCGAGCCGCGTCCGTATCCAGAGCGGCAGATGTTGCAGCAGTCGCCTGTGCGTTGGCTGGCCTATGGGCCGCGATGACCAACGCCTCGCCGATGAAGGCCGATGCCGCGATCACCTAAGCCGCCGCTCAGTAGCACATCGCGACGCTTGATGCCGTAGCAATTCTTCGACGCGTTGTCTTGATCTGTTTGCCGATAGTGGTCCTTGCTCATGTGTCTCTCCTAAATGCGAGCTTGAGAATCCGATCAAATCACGAGCGACTTACACGGCGTGCGCCTGCAAACGAAGTTCTAGGCAATTCAATCCAATTTTTTTCGCCTGCTGTTCATCGTGTTGGAAGAGTCACAGGCCGGCCAATTTGCTAAGGACCCTTTGGACCAGCTCCGCAATGGGATACTTGAACAGAAGTAGCGGCAACATCGGCAGCAGCGCAGCGATCACAACAGTTACCAACAGACGCGTGCTCACTGGGACCCAGCGCATATTGCGCACGATCCCGACGCTGTTGGACAGATCAGCTAGTGACTGCAAATCGGCGGTGCCCAACAAAGGATCCGCCGGGATAGCGGACGCGTTCATCCATTTCTTCTCGAAGTCGTTCACGTAACGCGCTGCGAACACTATGTAGTCACTTAATCCTTTCTCCTGGCAGGCCCTGAGCCTGAAGGCGAAGACGCACGGGGGCAGAAATATCAGCGCCAGTTCCACGATAAGAGTGAGCGCAAACGCGGGGTAAATCACCTCGAAGACCGTCTCGCCTGAGGAAATTTCTTCGGCGAACGATGCGGACACAACGATTGAGATCGCCAGCACCAAGGCGGTGAAATGGGTCTGCACAATTTCCAGATATCCGAGTCCCGCGGCACCGTCAGGATGAATCGGCACGAGGTGGAGATCCAGTTTCGCCAAGCGCCAGAGGAAGCGGCACCAGAGGGCGATTCGCCAAATCCAGCGAAACATCAGGAAGCGAAAGAGCGGCAGGCAAACGATCCAATACCACAGACCGGCGAAGGGAACATCGCTTAGGGATCGGGTCGGGTCGAGCGCCGCCGTTTTTCCCGACAAGTGTAGCTGCGCCGCAAACAACGATAACAGTGCAGCAGCCAACAGGCACATTGCTTCCGGCAGCCACGCGTCTTTCCATCGGACTGAGCATGCGATTTCGGATTCCAGGGCCGGCAGAGCATTGCTGGGCACGACCCCCGAACGCACGATCGTGCTGACAAAGTCTCTCAACCGAGGGTCCAACGACGATTCGCACAAGAAGAACAGTGGAATGACCACCAGCAAGCGAACGTCCACGGCGATCGCCGAAAGCGAAAACAACTTGTCACTGACGCCCCCAATGGAAGCCAACGCAAGCAAAATTGACCATGAGAGCATACCCAGAGCTAGCCCCAACGCGACCGTGTTCGTTTCCCCGCGGACGAGGCCCAGGCGCCGCCCAAGCCGGTGAAGCGGGCCGCCGAGCAGTGAAAATTTCTCAAGTCTTCCACGTTCTTCCATACTTCACCAGTCCCTGAAGCGCGTAATGTTACGAGGACTTGGCCCGTCGGGTGAAGCCGTGCTCGACTGGATTTCCAACGCCAGCCTCATCCTACTGGTATTGTTGATTACCGCAGCGAACATCGACAAGGTTCTACAAGTCTTCGGCACACGAGGAATCCTTGCGGGACTCCTATTTATCACATTGGGCTTTGAGACTGGTTGGTTGCTCGGCGGTCCTGACAGCGACGCAAAACTGGTCGTGGCGCTCGGTACTGGCCAGCGCAACATTGCCGCCGCACTCGTGGTCGCGAGCCAAATCTTCAGCGACTCAAAGGTGGTCGTCATGGTAATCGTCGTCGCGATTGTCGGATTGATCATCCTCATGCCGTTTTCTCGTGCGTTGGCCAACCGTTGAGCCGATCCGGCATGTTAGACGATGGCTCTGCATCATCCAGCGAATGACCGCGTCGTCTGATTTGGTCAGCTCGACGACCGGTTTTCCGCGTACGGCAAGCAGGCAATGCTCGGTCTGGCCGCGCAGCCAATCGCCGGTCCCCATGCGATCCTTGGCCCATGTCAAGACCGCCTTTTGTTGGAACCCCACGCGTCCAAGACCGTGAACGCCTCGCGGATATGGTGGTTGGTCGTCGATAGCCAAAGCAGGCAATCCGTATGAGCAAGCGGCCCAATGTTCAGCGCACAAATTTGCGCGATCGACATTTGGCCGTAGGGATGCGTCGCACGATGCGACGGGTCTTCCTTCCGAATTTCGTAGGGCCACGGCGGGTCGGCCACGATCACCCGATAAGGGCCTTGGCTCGGCAGCGGCGGCGGCTCCTTGCGAATCGCTTCGGATTGCGGCATCGCCTTGAGCCGCTTATACGGACCATCGACGCGGCCGGTGCGGTCCATATCGGTTTGAAGCTTGCCGAACCGCTCAGAATCTTCGTTCGCAGCGTCGCGCACAGCGCGGGCCTTCGCAATCGAAAAACGATCGCCGCAGCAACGGCACTCGCACGACCGGATGGTGTTTGCGCGCCTCCAGGTCGCATTGCCCACGGGGCAAATGCAGCCGTTCGGCGGCGCGGAGCGCGTCCCGGACATTATCGCTCTCGACTTGGCTTTTCAGCATTGTCGAGATGGATTTCTTTCGCCCGCGACGGTAAGCAGCCGGCATACTTCGGCGGCGAAGCGCGTGTTTGCGGGCTTCAAAAGCGCCAAGCTCTCTTTGTAGCGCTGGCGCACCGTAGTGAAGCCCTTGCCTTGCGCTCGCGCCTCGCTTTGAAGCGCGTGCGTAATCGGGCTTCGCGACCCGGACGAATGCCAAAACTCGGCATCGGAATCAATTCGATTGATAAGCATCGCGGCGCAATAGAATTTCGTGGCGTCGGGGATGCTTGGCCTCTTTCTCTTTTCCGAGTCGCCGCCTGGGCGCGGCCGGTCAAGACCAAAGCAGGCGACGTACGCCTGAATCAGCCAAGCGGCGTCGCGTTGCACATCGACACCGGCGTCGCCCCTCGCCAGCGCCTTTCGGCCCTCGCAGACGTCGATGATGTACGAAGGCGGGATTGGGATTTTATACACGCCAAGCCTTTGTCCTGGCCGACGCATTTTGAGGCCTGGATGCAGCCGATTCGCCCGATGCAAATAATCAAGAACGTGCGCGGCGGTCTTTTGCGCGTCGTGCATCGCAGTGCCGGTTTCGAGCGCGGCGGTGACCTCGACGATCGTCACGGCGCGGCCTCGACGAATGCCGCCCAACCGCCGCCGCTTTTTGAGGGCATCGCGGTCTTGTCGCCGATGACATGCGCCAGCGCGGCCTCTATTACCTCGCGTGGGAAGGCTGTTGCGTCGCCGGCCCAATCGCGAACGAACTCCGAAAGCCGTGCACCGTAGTTTCGACATTCATCCGGCGAAGCAGCATTTCGAGCGCCATATTCGACAGCGGACGCCCGCGCTTTTGTCCCGGAAAAATGAACGGCCCGATCCGGACCTCGGCAAGCCTCTTAAGGATCGCGGTTGCCGGATTGGAAAGCGGCACGCGATGCTCGCGCGAGAGGCCTTCATGCGGGAAGCAGGAACCGTCCAAACCTTCGCGGCAAGGTCGATCTCATTCCACACCGCGCCGAGCACCTCACCGGACCGTGCGGCCGTCAAGATCAGGAAACGCAAGGCCATCGCGGCCATGCTGTCCTGACCGCTGAGACGCTTCATGATCGCGCGATGATGCCCCCGGGCGAGCCGCGCCGGCGGCGGGAGAAGCGTTTCGAGGTGGCCGGCCCACCGGGCCGGGTTCGGCGCGCGATCATCGATATGTCCGGCTCCGGGCCGCATCGAGCACGGCCTCGATTCGGCCGCGAAGCCTGCGGTTTCCGGCTTTTTGAGCCAGAGCGGTTGCAAGACCTTGAGCACGTCTGGCGTCGATACCTCGGCGACCGGAAGCAGGCGGAGCGGCGCAGCGTAAACCTTAAGGGTCATCGCCCATTGGCAGCGATGCTTGGCGTTGCGCCAGCCGCTCGCCTTCGCGGCAAGCAGGGCTTCGCGCATTCCCCGAATGTCGTCCGCGCGGCCATGGCGCGCCGTTCGGCTTGCCGGGCCTCCAAGGGATCGAGGCCCTGCGCCAGCAATTCCCGCATTCCGGCCGCGATTTCCCGCGCCTTGGCGAGCGGCAGGTTATTGACACCGCCGAGCCCGGCCTCCCGTTGCAGCCCGTTCAGCCGGTAGAGAAAAACCCAACGCTCGGCACCGGAGGGAGCGACTCGAAGATACAATTGTGCGGCCTGAGACATAGGTGACGTTTCGTACCGGACACATGGGTTACACTTTTTGTTGGCGCTGGCAAGCAGGAGGTGGCGATGCCGTGGAAAGAGAGTTCGGTGATGGAAGAGCGCCTTTGCTTTGTCGCCCGCTGCTGGACGGGGAGGCCATGACCGACCTAGGCC
>JBAUNU010000101.1:0-2453 GCA_049579405.1 Methylocella sp. | reverse complement strand
GATGCACGCGGATCGAGGATGCGTCGATCATCTGGATATCGCCATCGTAAGCCTTTGATACAGCTTCCAAAAGCCGATCCCAGACGCCCGCCTTGCGCCACCTGTTGAAACGGTTCACGCAGGTCGTGTGCGGACCATAGCGCTCCGGAATGTCGGCCCCGGGCGCGCCCGTCCGCAGCCGCCAGACTATCCCGTTCAACACGCGCCGGTCATCCCCCGCGCGACGCCGCGCGGCTTGTTCGGTAGCAGCGGCGAGATCACCGACCACTCGAAATCCGTCAAATCAAAACGAGCCATTTCAACCTCCATGATCTGAAGGTTGCATCACCCTCTTGCCGATTCGGGAATCCTCTTTATGAGATCATGACCTAGACTGCCGAACTCGATCTCAGGCCGCCACCGATTCCGCGCGCCAACTCCCGCTTGACTCATTCATAACCGGCTGGTTATGTGTTTGTATGCACACCGCGCCCGGCGCCCTCTTCAAGACCCTTGCCGATCCGACTCGCCGGGCGATCTTCGAGCGGCTGACCCGCGACGGCGAACAGACGGTGCGGGCTCTGACCGATCGCGCCGGGGTTTCGCAGCCGGCGGTCTCCAAGCACCTGGGCGTCCTGAAGCTCGCCGGCCTGGTGCGCGACCGCCGCGAGGGACGCCAGACCCACTACAGCGCCGAGCTGCAGGGCTTGGCGCCCCTGATTGACTGGATGAGCCTCTACGGCGCCTTCTGGCGCGACAGGCTCGATCGTCTCGAAACCCTGCTCAATAGGATGGACCAATGACCAAATCCGCCCCCACCTCGCGGTCAATCGTCGTCGAGCGGATGATGCCACATCCGCCGGAATTAATCTGGCGCGCCCTTACCCAAGGGTCGCTGATCGAGGAGTGGCTGATGAAGAACGACTTCCAGCCGGTCGTGGGCCACCGTTTCACCTTTCAGGCCAAGCCGATGGGCGACTGGAACGGCGTCGTCCACTGCGAAGTCACGACCATCGAGCCACTGAGACGACTGGTCTATTCTTGGAAGGGCGGGTCAGCGACGAATCCCGGCTATGGCAATGTGCTCGATAGCATTGTGGAGTGGACCCTCACGCGGGAGCCAGGCGGCACGCGGTTGCGGATGGAACACACCGGTTTCCGGCCGCAGAACGAGACGGCCTACGACGCCATGTCTGGTGGTTGGCCGCAGGTGATCGAACGCTTAGACCAAGTGTGCGCAGCGTCGAATGATTAATGAAGCAAATGTGCGCGGCCGCTTCCATCGCCTCGAAACCCTGTTGAATAGGACGGACCAATGACCAAACCCGCCGCCGCCACGCGTTCCCTCGTCGTCGAACGGGAGATGCCGCATCCGCCGGAAAAGATCTGGCGCGCCCTCACGCAACCACACCTGATCGAGGAGTGGCTCATGAAGAACGACTTCAAGCCTGTCGTGGGCCACAGTTTCAATCTTCGCGCGGACTGGGGCGTTGTTGACTGTCAGGTCCTGGCAGTCAAGCCGAACAAAACGCTGTCTTACACGTGGGGTGCCTATGGTCTCGAGAGTGTCGTCACTTGGACTCTCACCCCTACAAGCACGGGGACCCACCTGCGCATGGAGCAGTCGGGCTTCCGGCCGGATCAGCAGCAGTACTACGAGGGCGCCAAGGGCGGGTGGCAGCGGTTCGTCGGCGGCCTGGAACGGGTGGCCGCAGGGCTGGACTGACAATGCAGCTCGGTACCCCGGTATTATGGCGCAACCGCCACAAGAGATTTGACCGCCCGGCCCCTATCTCTGCCGCATGGCGGAAATTCGCACAGTCACGACGCTTCGCTCAAAGCGAGCGGAAATCATAGCCGCAATCGCGAACTATGAAAAGAGGCTCGCGCAAGCCCGCGCCGATCTTGCCCACATAACCGCGGCGATCACGATCTTTGAAGCCTCTGGCGACGTCGAGGAAATCCCGCCCTACGTTGACATTCATCGCTGCTTCAAGCGCGGCGAGGCCATCAACCTTTGCAAGGAAGCGCTCGCCAGCGGGCCGCTGAACACCCGTCAGCTTGCCTTGAGGGTCATGGCCGCAAAGGGCCTCGATACTGGCGACAAGGTGCTCGCCAAGGCCGTCGCGGGGCGCCTCATTCATGCGCTTCGCCAGCAATGCCGTCGCGGGCTCATTGATGGGATGGACAAGCATAGAGGCGCGCGGATTTGGAGGTTGCCAACATAACCGTAGCACGCATCGGTTCGCGAGTGCATTTTGCCATGGCGGCGCTGCGAAACGAACGTTTGATAACTAGTTAACGCCATGTAATTCTTATGATTAGTGCAAACCATCCATTGCACCGGTTAGGGCAATGGCCCCCTCCCCCCTAGCCGTGAGCGCCTGCCGATCATCCCCCCTCGGCGGGCGCTTTTTTGTCCGAGTGGCCAGCCGGAACGCCAGCGCCGATTGTAATGGAAGATAAATATGTTA
>JBAUNU010000100.1:0-2016 GCA_049579405.1 Methylocella sp. | reverse complement strand
GGTCGATGGTTCCCGGGCGATCGCCTTCGCCGGACGCCGCGTTTGCGTGAGCAGCGCGAGATCGCCGATGAGCGCGGGCGGCCGGACGATCCGCGCCGTGGCGGCGCCATCGCCGGAGGCATCCATCGCGATCGATCCTGCGAGCACCACGAACCCGTCATTGGAAATTTCGTCGCGGCGAAACAAAACGTCACCGGCGCGCAGAATGCGCGGTTCGGCCGAGAAAGCAATCAGCCGCAGCGCTTCCGGTTCGATCCCGGCAAACGCCGGAATGCGCGCCAGTATGCCGATAATCTCTTCCAATCCCATGCCGGGCGCGCTCCCAGGCAGCAAGCCTTTCAAGGGATCAGCTTATAGCCGCCCGCCGCTGTGATGAGAAGCTGCGCTTTCGCCGGATCGCGTTCGATCTTTTGCCGCAGCCGGTAAATATGTGTTTCGAGGGTGTGGGTCGTGACATTCGCATTGTAGCCCCAGACCTCGCGCAACAGCACTTCCCGGGAGATGACCGCCTGTCCGGAGCGATAAAGGAACCGCAGAATAGCGGTTTCCTTTTCCGTCAGCCGAAGCTTATTGCCTTTTTCGCCGATCAGATGTTTGGCGCCCGGCTGGAACGTATAGGGGCCGATCCGGAACAGCGCCTCTTCGCTCAACTCATGCTGGCGCAAATGCGCGCGGATCCGCGCGAGCAGCTCGGCGAAGCGAAACGGCTTTGTCACATAATCGTTGGCCCCGGCATCGAATCCCTCGACCGTGTCGGTTTCCGAACCATGCCCGGTCAGCATGATGACCGGGTTATTGAATCCTTCCTGGCGCAATTGCCTGACCGCCGCGCGCCCATCCATATCCGGCAAACCGATATCCATGATGATGAGGTCGGGCGTCTGTTGGCGCGCCATGTCGAGCGCGCCCCGCGCCGTATCCGTCTGAACGGCCACGAACTCTTCGTGCAAGGCAAGCTGCTCGGCCAAGGCCGCGCGCAAATCGGCGTCGTCGTCCGCGATCAGGATCTTAAGAGCCGGGATCATGAACCTGTCCTTGATGAAGCGGGCTTGCTTGCGTTCAATAACCGGCACGGACTGAAACTGGTTCCTCCGCGCGCGGCATGGTCTCTCCCCTAATCCCGTATCCGCGGTTCTACGCTGTACTCCTTGCTCTCCGGCGCGAGGCAGGCCCAAGAACGCGCACTTTGTGCGAAAGCCGGAGCTTCTCAACCGGGTTACATTCGCCGCCCGGCAGGAAATCGCGCTAAAACGGAACCGTTTGATCGGACCGGCGAATCGCTTTCGTTCGAGCGGAAGCATAGACTTGCATGAAATTTGTTGCAAAAAAACCGGCAAAATTTTTCGCGCGCGGCCAAGCCGGGGTCAAGCGTGGGCTAAGCCGCATGGCGGCAACACGCCTGCCGCGCGAGTCTCAAGGGCAAGAAATTTCTCTTGGCAGGTTTCGCGCCGGGCCTGTCGTGGTTCGCTGCGCAATTGGGCGGGCGGGAATCAAGCGCGGCAAGCGGGAGGGCGATCGCGCGACGCCGGGCGGAACCTTTCGCCTGCTCGGCGGCTTTTTCCGGCCCGACAGGATTTCGCGCAAAGCTTGGGTGTCGCAGATGCGCCCGGTCCTGCCAAGCGACGGCTGGTGCGACGATCCGGGCAGCGCGCTCTACAACCGGCGGGTGGTGTTGCCTTGCCGGGCGAGCCACGAGAAACTATGGCGCGCGGACCGCCTCTACGACCTCGTTGTCGTGCTCGACTACAACATCCATCCGCGCCGCAAAAATCGCGGCAGCGCGATCTTTCTGCATTGCGCGCGGCCGGATTTCGCGCCGACGGGCGGCTGTATCGCGCTTCGCCTCGACGATCTGCGCCGGCTGCTACCGCGTTTGTCGCGCGAGGCCGTGCTGACGGTCAGGTGAGGGTTGTTGGCGCCCAAGGGCGAGCCCAGATCTCAACGCCCGGCGGTCTTGCTTCCTGCGGTATGCGCAATCGTCCAGAGCGCCCGCGCGGCGAGCGATGACCCAAGTTT
>JBAUNU010000099.1:0-10529 GCA_049579405.1 Methylocella sp. | reverse complement strand
GCTCTGCCGCACGCCCGTATCGAAGGACTCGATCGTTTCTTCGGTATGTTCGCCCGGCTCAAGCGGCCGGTCAATTTCGACTCGGTCGATGCCAAGCCCGTGGATCTCGTTTTTCTCCTGCTGACTCCGGCGACGGCTCAAGGCGAGCACCTCGCCGCGCTCGCCGCCGTCTCGAGACACCTGCGCGACAAGGAATTCGCCGCTAGATTGCGCGGGGCGTCAAGCGTTGCCGCTTTGTGCAGCCTACTTTGCGATCCCGGGCATTCGTGATCTTCGCAATATGCGGATAATATTGCCCGTTTGCCGCGCGCTTCGCTCGATCGCCGGCCCTTCACCCTTCTAATCTTGCGGGGCGAAGTGGGAGAGACTATCTGTAAGCTGGCGTCCGCTAGGTTAGCGGCGGTCCGGCGCAGGACGCGGGATCGTTTCGCATACACATTTATTTAAGGCCTTTTGCGCAAGGCAAATTTGCCGGAAGCGTCGCCGCCAGCTAGATGTAGCCGCAAGCGCGGGTGCCGGTAATAGAGGAGCCGAGAGGACATTTTATGCCGAGTTACAAGGCGCCCGTCGAGGAAGTCCTGTTCCTTCTCCGCGATGTATTTCCGATCCAGCGTTACAATAATCTGCCAGGCTTTGCGGAAACCACGCCCGATGTCGTCGAGGCAATCGTTTCGGAGGCCGCGAAATTCTGCGAAGAAACGCTCCTGCCTCTCAACCAGACGGGCGACCGCGCTGGCTGCGTTCGCAACAAGGATGGCTCGGTTGCAACGCCGCGCGGGTTCAAGGAGGCCTATCGCGCTTTCGTCGAAGGCGGCTGGGTCGGGCTAGCGGCCGATCCAGATTATGGCGGCCAAGGGCTCCCCTACACGCTCGCCGCGATTGTCAATGAATTTGCGAGTTCCGCGAACATGGCTTTTGCCATGTATCCGGGATTGAGCCAAGGCGCGCTTGCCGCCCTGCTGACCCATGGCACGCACGCGCAGAAAAAGATGTTCGCGCCAAAGTTGATCAGCGGCGACTGGTCGGGCACGATGAACCTCACCGAGTCGCATTGCGGCACCGATCTCGGCCTCCTCAAAACCAAGGCCGTCCCGAATGACGACGGTTCCTACGCGATTTCTGGAGAAAAAATTTTTATCTCGGCGGGCGAGCACGATCTCGCGGAAAACATCATTCACCTCGTGCTTGCCCGGATCGAGGGAGCGCCTGCCGGCGTCAAGGGAATTTCGCTGTTTGTTGTGCCCAAAATCCTGATCGAGCCGGATGGCTCGCTCGGGCCTTCCAACAAGGTGACCTGCGGCGCAATCGAGCACAAGATGGGCATTCACGCCAATGCCACCTGCGTGATGAATTATGACGGCGCCAAGGGCTGGCTCGTCGGCGAGCCGCACAAGGGCTTGCCCGCCATGTTCGTGATGATGAACGAGGCCCGTCTCGCTGTCGGCGTCCAGGGCTTGGCAGTTTCGGAGGCCGCGTACCAGAATGCCGCCGCCTATGCCAAGGAGCGCTTGCAAGGCCGCGCGCTGGCGGGGCCGAAATATCCCGAGAAGCCAGCCGATCCGATCATCGTCCATCCGGATGTGCGGCGCAATTTAATGACGATCCGCGCTTTCAACGAAGCCGCCAGGGCCCTTATGATTTGGACCGCGCTCAAGAGCGATATCGCCCATCGCTCGAACGCCAGGGCCGAAGTCCAGGCCGCGGCGGACAGCTTGAGCCTTCTCACCCCCGTGTTGAAAGGCGTGTTGACCGATATCGGCTTCGACAACACGGTCAAGGCCCAGCAAGTCCTCGGCGGCCACGGCTACATCGAGGAATGGGGCATGGAGCAATTCGTCCGCGATGCCCGCATCGCCATGATCTACGAAGGCGCCAACGGGATTCAGGCGCTCGACCTGGTCGGCCGCAAGCTTCCCAAGGACGGCGGCCGCGCGATGATGGGTTTCCTCGGCGAACTCAAATCCTTCATCAAGGACAACGAAGGCGATGTTTCCCTTGCGCCCTATCTCTTGGGTCTCAAGCAAGGCCTCGCGGATCTCGAGCAGGCGACAATGTGGTTGATGCAAAACGCGATTGCCAAGCCCGAGAATGCGGGCGCGGGCTCCTATGATTATATGCATCTTTTTGGGCTGGTCGCGCTTGGCTACATGTGGGCGCAAATCGCCAAGGCGGCGATCGCCAGCAAGGCGGCCGGCAATGGCGAGGCCGCCGCGATCGAAGCGAGGCTGCTCACCGGCAAATATTTCATGGAGCGCATGATGCCCGAGACAAGCGCCCACCTCGCTCGCATCTCCAGCGGCGCCGGAACGATGATGGCGCTGCCGGCCGAGCAGTTCTGATTTTTCTGAGCGCCGCCTGACCATGCGAACCAAGACCGGGAGGACAAACGTGGCCGAAGCCTTCATTTACGATCATGTCCGCACTCCGCGCGGGCGCGGCAAGCCCGACGGCGCCCTGCACGAGGTCTCGACCCTTGGGCTCGCCACGACAGTGCTGCGGGCGATCAAGGATCGCGGCGGTTTCGACACGCACCTTGTGGACGATGTCGTGCTTGGCTGCGTCGATCCCGTCGGCGAGGCGGGCGGCGACATTGCCAGGGCGGCGGCGCTCACCGCCGATTACGGCGACCATGTGCCGGGAGTTCAGATCAACCGCTTTTGCGCCTCGGGCCTAGACGCGGTCAATTTCGCGGCCGCGCAAGTGATGGCAGGCCAGCATCAGTTGACCGTGGGCGGCGGCGTCGAGTCGATGAGCCGCGTCGGCCTTGGGGCTTCCGGCGGGGCGTGGCCCGCCGATCCCGCCATCGCGATCAAATCCTATTTCATGCCGCAGGGCATCTCCGCCGATCTTATCGCGACAAAGTATGGATTTACCCGCGACGACGTCGATCAATACGCGGTGGCGTCGCAACAACGCGCGGCGAAAGCCTGGAGCGAGGGCCGCTTCAAAAATTCGGTCGTGCCGGTGCGCGACATCAACGGCATCAGTTTGCTCGATCGCGACGAGCACATGCGGCCTTCCACCAATATGCAGTCGCTCGCCGCGCTGAAACCCTCGTTCGTGACGATAGGAGAACAGGGAGGATTCGACGCGGTCGCGCTTGACGCCCATCCCGAAGTGGAAAAGGTCGTGCACGTCCATCATGCCGGCAATTCGTCGGGCATTGTCGATGGCGCGGCGGCGGTTCTCATCGGCTCGGCGGAAGCGGGCAAGGCAATGGCGCGGAAGCCCCGCGCAAAAATCCGGGCCTTCGCGAATATTGGCTCGGAACCGGCGATGATGCTGACCGGCCCGATCGAGGTCACTAAGAAGGTTTTGGCTCGCGCAAAAATGACGTTTGCGGACATCGATCTTTTCGAGGTCAACGAGGCGTTTGCCTCGGTCGCGCTGCGTTATCTCCAGGCTTTCGATCTCGATGCGGCAAAACTCAATGTCAATGGCGGCGCGATCGCCATGGGCCATCCGCTTGGCGCGACCGGCGCCATGCTGCTTGGCACCGCCCTCGACGAACTCGAACGCACCGGGAAGACAACCGCGCTGATCACGCTTTGCATCGGGGCGGGAATGGGGACGGCGACGATTATCGAGCGGGTGTAACGCCAACCGGCTGCTTGCCTTCGGGCGGACTATTTCCTATGTTTTTTGGTAAATTTCTATCGAGCCTTCTTAAGTCGGAAACGAAGTTCCAAAGAGCGCCCGAGAGGTTCAACTTTACCACGGATTGGTTTTGCGGAAACGAAAAGCGTTTTAGCAAATATCTCGCGCATCTCGTGGGTACACCATGCCGGATATTGGAGATCGGGTGTTATGAAGGCCGCGCCACGGTATGGCTGCTCGAAAACATTGCAACGCATCCAGATGCGACGGTGCACTGCATCGATGTTCTCGAGCAAGCATCGTTCCAGCAGAATGTTCTTGCTGCTCGATCGCCTGAGAAAGTCCGCTTAGAAATTGGGTGGTCTCGAAATCTGCTACGATCGTGCTCGGAAAACGCATTTGATTTTATTTATGTCGATGGAGGTCACCGCACGATTGAAGTGCTTGAAGACGCGGTAATCTCGTTTCGACTGCTCAAGCGTAACGGAATAATGGCTTTCGATGATTTCAAATGGAAAGACCGGGCTTCCCCGGACGGCACACCTAAACTGGCTATCAATGCGTTTCTAAAGATCTACAAACGCAAGATTACGGTGCTGATGAAGGGTTATCAGGTTTGGATACGAAAGAATGAGGAATAATCGCCGCATCCTCATCGAAGAGTAGGGTAAAGCCGAATCAATGCGCCGGGCACGCTTTTCGCGGATCGATTCATCTGCGGATTGTCCGCGAGGCCAGAAGTGATCCTTCGTAGCGCCGCCATCGTCGGCGTGAGGGAGGAAACATCGCCTGGAGGAGAGAGATGAACCTCACGAACTTCCGCTTCGAGACCGATGCCGGCGGCATCGCGCTGCTCACCTGGGACATGCCGGAGCGCACGATGAACGTCATCACGCCGCAAGTCATCGACGAGATCGAGCAAGTCATTGAACATGTCACGGCCAACTCTGCGATCAAGGGCTGTGTCGTCACCTCCGGCAAGAACACGTTTTCGGGCGGCGCCGATCTTTCCATGCTCCAGACGGCGGCGGCCGAATATCTCAAGGCCAAGCGGGAAAGCGGCGAGGAAGCGGCAACAAAGCTCTTTTTCGAGCGTGCGGGCCGTCTCTCACAGGTTTATCGCAAGCTAGAGACCTGCGGCAAGCCTTTCGCCATTGCGATCAATGGCACTTGCCTTGGGGGCGCCTTTGAACTCGCGCTGGCCTGTCACTACCGCGTGATCGCCGACGACGATAAAGCCAGGGTCGGGCTGCCCGAGATCAAGGTCGGCTTGTTCCCGGGCGCGGGCGGGACGCAACGTGCCGCCCGTCTCATGCAGACCGGCGATGCGCTGCAAATGCTTTTCAAGGGCGAGCAGATCAGGCCGAAAGCGGCGAAAACGATGAACCTCGTGCACGAAGTTGCCCCCGCGGGCGACATCGTCGCGAAGGCCAAGGCCTGGATCGCGGGCGGCGGCAAGGGCGTCGCGCCATGGGACGAACAAGGCTTCAAGCTCCCTTCAGGAAAAGTGTTCTCGCCGCAAGGCATGATGGTATGGCCGGCCGCCAACGCAATCTACCGGCGCGAGACGCATGACAATTACCCGGCCGCCAAGGCGATTTTGCACAGCGTCTACGAGGGCCTGCAGTTGCCGATCGATATGGCCCTGCTCGTCGAATCGCGCTGGTTCGCCAAGATTTTGCGTTCGCCGGAGGCAGCCTCGATGATCCGCACGCTCTTCATTTCCATGGGCGAATTGAACAAGGGCGCGCGGCGCCCCGCGCATGCTCCGGCGAGCGTGACAAAACAGGTTGGTATCCTCGGTGCGGGATTCATGGGCGCGGGCATTGCCTATGTCACCGCGAGCGCCGGAATGGAGGTGGTACTGATCGACCGGGATCAGCAGGCGGCTGATAAGGGGAAGGAGATTTGCGACAAGCTGATCTCCGGCCAAGTCCTTAAGGGCCGTGCGAAAACCGCCGATAAGGAAGCGCTTCTGTCAAGAATCAAACCAACCGCCGATTACCAGGATCTCGCGGGCTCCGATCTGGTGATCGAGGCGGTTTTCGAGGACCGCACGGTCAAGGCCGAAGCCATACAAGGGGCGCGTGCGGTTCTCAAGCCCGGCACGATCTTCGCCTCGAACACATCCACGCTGCCAATTACTTCGCTTGCGCAAGCCTATGCCGAGCCCGAAAACTTTATTGGCATTCATTTTTTCTCGCCGGTGGAAAAGATGCTTCTCGTCGAGGTGATTCTTGGCGAGAAAACCGGGGACCGCGCGCTCGCCATGGCCTTGGATTATGTCCGCGCAATCAAGAAAACGCCGATTGTCGTGCATGACGCGCGCGGCTTTTATGCCAATCGCTGCGTCGGCAATTACATTCACGAAGGCCACATCATGCTCCTCGAAGGTGTTCCGCCGGCGATGATCGAGAACGTGGCCAAGATGGCGGGAATGCCGGTCGGGCCGCTCGCGCTTAACGACGAGGTCGCGCTCGATCTGGCACTTAAAATCGTCGAGGCGACAAAGCGCGATCTGGGACCGGCGGCGGTCGATCCTGCGCAGGAAAATTTGCTGAAAGCCATGGTCGCCGATCATGGCCGGCTCGGGCGCAAGAACGGCAAGGGGTTTTACGACTATCCGGCCCAGGGACCGAAGACCCTATGGCCGGGGCTTGCCGCGTTTCAACAAACCAAGCTCGATCCGGACACGATTGATATCGCTCTGCTCAAACAACGGTTCCTCGTGACCCAGGCGGTCGAAGCCGCGCGGGCAATCCAGGATGGCGTCGTGACGGACCCGCGCGAGGCAGACGTCGGCTCGATCATCGGCTTCGGCTTCGCGCCCTTCACCGGCGGCACGTTGAGTTATATCGACGGGATGGGCGCGGCAAATTTCGTCGCACTCTGCAAAAAGCTCCAGAAAAAATACGGAGAACGTTTTGCGCCGCCGAAAATCGTCTTGGACATGGCGAGTGCGCAAGAATCCTTTTATGGCCGCTTCGCCGCGCGGACCAACCGCGTTGCTTGAGCTGGTTTGCACGACTCTTGGCCGGGGCTTTTAGTATTTTGCGACGACAGGCGCCGCCAGCGGCGACAGCCAATCGAACTTATAGTTCAAACCAACCCGGGCGATGTGATACATCGTGCGCGTGATGAACTGGATCGAGGATCCGGGCACCGGATCGAACACCGCCGGGCGGGCATTGACGAAATCGTACAAATATTCAACCTTCACCGTGAAGTTTGGAGCGATGGCATATTCAACGCCGCCGCCGACGGCCCCGACATGGGGAAAGACGCCCGAACGCGTCGCGGTGCTCGATCCGGCGTTAAAGAACCCTGGCGTGACGACGCTGTAAAACGTTTCAATCGTTCCATAGGTGAAGCCGCCGGTTAGATAGGGCATGAAACGGCCCCACGCATAGCCGAGGCGAAGCCGTGCCGTGCCGAAATCCTTGAATTTAGAGCCGAAGATGGCGGTCGCCGGGGCGCCGGAGAACAATGTTCCGTTGACGGTGGTCTGGCCTCTGATGCCGGACGCGCTGTTGTCGATTTCAATCCCGGCGACGATGTGGAAGAACGGAAGCTCGTAATTGAATCCGGCCTGGATGCCGCCGATGGGTCCAGTCGCCGTGATGCCGTTCGTGCCATGAAAGGAGTCCCCTCCTGGCGTGAGGATGGCGAAGGGAAACGCGAAATGATCGAGCCCGCCGCCGGCGTGGATGCCGAGATAGAAACCGGCCCAACTGAATTCGATGGGCGCAGGCGGTTCAAATACCGGGGCCTGCGTTGTGGAAGGCAAATCGGCGGCGCGCGCCGCGCCAGTGGCCGCCGGGAGAGCACCGAGCAATAAAAGCCCCGCAATAAAACTCCCGCCATGGCGCCGGCGAGCGGAAGCTTTGTTGGTCAATTGCGATCCGGTGCAGCCGGCCACGCGATTTGCCCCCATTGTCCAGGTCTTGCTGGCGAGTAGAGGCTTGGAGGAACGCTTGGCAAGTTTCGACAAGGGTTCGAACAGCAAAAACGCAACCGCTGTTGCAAAATGGCCACTCCGGCCTGTAGCCCAATTCAGCCCCGCGCGGCGGCCGCATCGTACGAAGGGCGGCCGATGCCTTCGCCTCCGCCGAGGTGACCGACGCAGATCTCCCCGTCCAAGCTACGACGCCTGCTCCCGGGGACAAACAAAAAAGGGGCGCCGGGCCGAAGGCCAAGCGCCCCTAGGAGCGAGACACTTACCGGGAGGGGTCCGGCAAAATTGACCCGGGCGGAACGGGGGGTGCGCCCGATCGGTCGCGTCGCTCACATGCCCATTAAGATAACCCGGCGGCGCATTCTTTCAAGCGGCCTGCCAGCTCCAATTGACTTTATGCGGCCGCCAGTTGGGCCTTCCAAGAAGATTGGATCCCTTTGAAAAAACACTTATTCCTGAAAACACAGCGCGGCAGGCGGCCGCGGCGGGGAGCTCGTCAATTATTTGTGTTCAATAATTTTTCCTGTGTGATCTGGAACAGATTTGGGTCGGGCTTCTTCGACAAGTCGATGTTGAAAAGCGAGACAAGCGTCTCATAGCCCTGCGGGTCGGTAACCTGCCACTGTTTGAGCGTGAACTTGGCCGGGTCGAAAACCAGCTTGATTTGCGAGGTTCCGCCAAAGGTCGCCTTGTCTTCGACGAGAATCGTGACCGCGCCGGGCTCGCTCCTCACATCGTTGATCTTGACGTCGCGGCTGAGATCGACCTGATCCTTGAGCAGGAATTTCAGCGGCGTTTGGCTGATGAAGTAAATATCCTTGGTGGCCGTTTTGCGGTCATGCACGGCTACCGAAAGACCGTCGGCGACGATCTCGAGCGTCGCGGGCGGCGCATATTCAAACCGCAATTTCCCGGGCCGCTGGACAAAGATCTTGCCTTCGGAGCGTTTGCCGTCCGGACCGATCTGGACGAAATCGCCGGTCATGTTGGTGGCGGCGTTAAAATAAGCATTGGCCTTTTCGATGGCGGCCAGGGGATCCATTGGAACGAAAGGTTTGGCCGGTGCCGGCGCTGCCGCTGGCTTGGCCGGTTTGGGATTGGCGGGAGAGGGTTGCGCCTGAAGCGGCGCCGCCCCCGCGAGAGCGAGAGACAATGCGATGGGGAGTGCCGTCAGCTTCATAAAGCCCGCCTTGATGCGTTGAGAACCTTCGCAATTGAAACACCGATGCGGCGCCAACGAGGCGCCGGGCGTCCCTTTTCGAGTTGCGAGAATCCTATTACTCTATTTTTGCTCGCCGGCTCAAGTCCGAGAAAACATTTTCAAGGGAAGCGGCCCCGACCATTCGGCGCGCCGCGCAGTAGCAATCCTTAGGCCCATGGCAGGCTTGCGGCGGAAAACCCGCTGCCAGAACGTGCGTGGAGCCTCCGTGGCCTGCCTGGCCGCTCGCCGGTCAGAAGCTTTACGGTGCAGGTCTGGTCCTCGAGCAGTTTTAGGAGCCTGACGCGCGCGTCCTGCGCCCCACGCAGGGCCTCATGGTTCGTCGCTCCGCCGTTTTCCAGAGCCGATCCTCCCAAGATCGGCCGCCGCGGCGGTTCCGGCGGCGAAGGCGATTCGCCGGTGCCCTCCGCGAAGCCCGTAAAAATGCGGCGGCGCCGGCGCGCGTACACCGCTGGCCGCTCTCCGCGCGAGAGCTACGAAGTTTTTCGGCAGGGCGGTCAGTTGCGTTCGGTCCCGCAACGGCGTCAAAACCTCTGTATCGATGGCTGTATCAAATCCTACGGTATGTTTATCGCAATGAATTCGCTTAAAAGTTCGCAAACTAGAAAATGTTTGTTACCATAATGAAGATTTATTTGCGATGATCTCTCCTACAGTTTTGGATACTCCGGGTTGAGTTGAAGAGATAACCGCGTGTTATTCTCTATGTTTAGTCGTATTTAGCCTATAAACCGTTTGTATTTTTGATCGTGCGAGCTTCTTCAACAATTAATCCTGCTGAAGATGCAATGTTTTACTCATGATGGCAGGACGGAGCGAGCATTTCCGGAGAGGCAACAGCGAGGTGCCACGCAAGTACCGCAGTTTCGTCGCTTGTATGCCAAATCCTAGCCTGCCGTGCCCCTCCAGGGGCCAAACATGACCACGATATCTTCACGTTATTGTCCATGGGAAAACCTCATTACGCCAGAAAGGCCAGGCTTATGCTCCGTAAATTCTGATTGAACGATCGATGAAATCTCGCTAAATAATTAATAATGTTACGTGTCATTCATCATCCCCCACCCGACCCACGAGGTTAGCATGCAAACGAAAACTCCGGCAGCGTCGCAGATAGACTCTTACATGCCCGTATATGCCCAACAGGCAAGCCGCACCAAACAATATTATTGAGACAGTTATTGCCAATATAGCAGGCAACGGCTGGAAGTCTCAATATAATCGAGTAGTTATACCTTGCCACCAATCCGTCGTTCTAGGGTTTAACCAAAGGAGCCACTTATGAAACTTGTCAAAATCATTACTTTCGCAGTGTTTATCTGCGGTTCCGCGTGGACCAGTCCCGCTTTTGCAACCAACCCTAATTGCCCACAGGGTAATGCCTACGCCGATGGATGCCTCCGTGCTCAGAGGGGTACCCCTCAGAATCCCACCTTGCTCAATATGTATGGGGCGAACCGGCCTCCATGGAACGTCGCTGGAGTGGATTACCCCACAGGGTATACGGGAACCTTAAAGGACCCAACGGTTAGCCGCAACCTGCCCTCATGTGCATCGTACTCGACAAGCGCTGGAAACCATAACAACCTGGTGGAGGTCACTAACGCGCCATGCACATTGGATCATTTGGATTTTTCCCTGTACAACGGTATCTGCGTTGAAATTAATGCGGGGATCAACAACGACCTGATCACCTTCACAAATGACAATTTCAAGGCTGGAACAGGAACGAGCAATAATTGCGAAAACGGCCTGGGG
>JBAUNU010000098.1:0-6722 GCA_049579405.1 Methylocella sp. | reverse complement strand
GACAGATGTTTCCCGACGCGTCGATCGCCGTCCCGCCAGTTGACGGCGTCTCTGCCACTTTGTGGACTTGTCGTGCCACTTCCTCCTCCGTAGCGCTGATATCCGTAAGCCAGCACGCGGCGATCCGGTAAAGCGGACCGGAACAAGCCGATAGTAGAGCCACGTGCCATCCGGCGAGACCTCGATCTGGTCGGCGTGAATGAAGACCGGTTTTCCATCCGGGCCATGCATTTCCTGTCCCTCAGCGGTGAGAGGACGCTGCGCGGTGACGGAACGGTCGCCGTCGAGAACCCTGCGCGTAGAGCCGGTAGCAAGATCGAGCACGATCAGACCCGGGGATCCCGCGTCGGTGATGTAAGCGACGGCGCTATTGAACCGGATGTCATCAATGAAGCTGTCGCTATTCGTGCCACTGTCCAGGTCATAGACGCGCCGGACCGAGTTGGTCGCGAGGTCGATGCGCACGATTTTGGGACCGTGCGCGACTTTCTGCTGGCCGATCGCCGGAGAGCCTACATCGACCAGCCACAGGTCGCCCTCGGCGCCGATGCGCAGCGCGTTTGCCCGGACCAGCTTGCCATCCGCCGATTGTCCCGACGTCCAACTGTTCCACGCCAGGTCGGGATAGGGCGCCAGCTTTCCCCCGTTCCATTCGATGACACGCGGGCCGTCAGACCCGTCGATGCGGGTCAGAACCAAGAATATGCGGCCGGCTGGCGTCGTGGCAACTCCGTTGGTGACCGTCTCCAGGCTGAGAGCGGTGATCAAGCGCTCGTCCACCGCCTTTGCCTCCGCGGAAAGCAGCTTGACCGGAAGTGCGAGCGCCAGCGCGTTCACAAGGCTTCGCCGCGTGATCATGGTGCAGATTTGATGAAGCTTTCCGGTGTACCGTCGTCCGGGTTGATGAAAATGATGTCCTTCGGATCCCGCCTCGGCGTGTCGATCGACAAGAAGACCACCGGTTCCTGCAGCAGATCTGGCAGCGCGTGGACCGTGCTGCGCTGAAAGAACAGCAATTGTCCTGGGCCGAACTCCGCCTGGGTAGATAAGTCTCCCATCCAGAACGTGCCTCGCCCTGAAAAGACGTACAGATATTCGTCGCAGGTCGCGTGATAATGCGGTGGTGTACCCTTATAGACGCGGAACACGCGAGCGCTCGCGCTCTCCCGATTGGTGAGGTAACGATCTACTAGCAGAGTGTTTGCCGTCTCGGGGAATGCCATCGCGATTGCGGCGATGTCGAACCGTCCCTGCGCTGTTGATTGTACATCGTCGGCCATCCCGATCTCCATCTCTGGTGGTTTGGGTTCAATTTAGCTGTCCTATACCACGAGCCTTGCTCTCACCCGCAGCTTCTCCGTCTCGCTCTTCAACTGCCCGCAGGCGGCAAGAATATCGCGCCCGCGCGGGGTGCGCACCGGGCTCGCGTAGCCCGCGTTGAACACAATATCGGAAAATTTTTCGATGCGCGCCCAATCCGAACATTCGTAAGGCGCGCCGGGCCAAGGGTTGAATGGTATGAGATTGATTTTTGCCGGAATGCCACTCAAGAGCCGCACCAGCTCCCGCGCATCGGCGGGCGAATCGTTGATGTCCCTCAGCATCACATATTCAAAAGTGATGCGCCGCGCGTTGGAGGCGCCGGGATAGGCCCGGCAGGCCGCCAGCAGGTCCTTGATCGGATATTTCTTGTTAAGCGGCACGAGCTTGTCGCGCAACTCGTCGCGCACCGCGTGGAGCGAAATCGCGAGCATCGCGCCGGTCTCGCGGCCGAGTTCTTCCAATCTCGGCACGATACCCGCCGTCGAAACCGTGATCCGGCGCTTCGAGAGAGCGAGGCCGTCGCCATCGGAAAACACCGCCACGGCGTCGCGCACATTGGCGAAATTATAGAGCGGCTCGCCCATGCCCATGAACACGATGTTCGACACCGCGCGAAGACCGGTCCCCGGCACGAGCCCGTCGCCAGGCAGCGAAAACCCCGGAAAATCCCCAAGCCTTTCCCGCGCGATCAAGACTTGGCAAATGATCTCGCGCGCGGTCAAATTGCGGACAAGCTTTTGCGTTCCGGTGCGGCAGAAGGTGCAGCTCAGGGTGCAGCCGACCTGGCTCGAAACGCAAAGCGTGCCGCGATCGCTCTCGGGAATGTAGACGCATTCGACTTCGGCGCCCTTGTCGCGCGGATCCGCCGGGTCGAACCTCAGCAGCCATTTCCTTGTGCCGTCGCGGGAAATTTGTTCCGCGACGATCTTGGGGCGGGCAAGGGTAAACCGCTCGGCCAAGGCGGCGCGCAGAACCTTGCCCACATTGCCCATCGCGTCAAAGGAAGTTGCGCCGGCGTGGTAGATCCAATGCCAGAGCTGCGCCACGCGCATGCGGATTTCGCGCTCCGGCACACCTGCCTCGGCGAGCGCCGCGGCAAGCTCGCGCCGGGTGGCCCCCGCAAGCGAAGCCCGGCCGCGATGGGCCTGATCATCAAGCTGTGCAAGAGGTTCGGCGAGCATGGACATGATTGGGGCGCGCTTTTAGCATGGCGGCCTGGATTTCTCCATGATTTCTCCAGGAGAAGCCTGGTGCAATAAATAATGGTGCTGAGGGCATCCAGCGCCAGCGGCAATCTGCATAACCGGTCAGCCCACTCGTTACAGAAGGTTATCTCATGTCAACCTTTAGCATCCGTCCCACGCTTACCACGGCCGCTTTAATCGCCGCGCTTGCACTCTTCCTTGGACTGCAATTCGGCACAGCCCGCTCGCAGCCGGTGCTGCCCTTAATAGACTCGGTGCCAACCATCACGACGAACGGTGTGGCGAGCGCGGAAGTCGTCCCCGATATCGCGACGATCTCGCTCGGCGTTGACACCGAGCGGCCGAAGGCCGCCGCCGCCGCGCGAGACAACGCCCTCGCCGTGCAGGCGATCGCCGGCGAGATCAAGGCGCAAGGCATCGAGGCAAAAGACATCAAGACACGATCGGTCACGCTCTCGCCTGATTACGACGAGGTCAGCGACGCCAGCGGCCGCGTCAGCAACCGGACGTTGCGCGGGTACATCGCCCACAATTCGTTGAGCGTGCGTGTCAGAGATGTCGAAAAGGCGGGTGCCCTGGCGGGGCAATTGATGGACAAGGGCGCCAACAGCCTTGACAGCATCGAGTTCGATTTCACCCAAAAAGAGGCGAAATACGACGTCCTGCGCGGCGATGCCGTTCGCGACGCCCTGCGCAAGGCCAATAGCTACGTCATTGGGCTTGGTCTTAAGCTAGGCCGGGTCCTGGAAATCGCGACACAAGCACCCTACCAAGTCCCTGGCGGGATGCCGGCAAAAAAGTTTGCCGTCGCCCAACCCGAACCCGCCACCGCCGTTCCGGTCGAGCCCGGCAGCGAAGTTCTGCGAACCGAGGTCCAGGTCACCTGGGAACTCGCCCAGTAACCGCAAGATCGCGGCTAGAACGAATCGACGGTCCGCGCATCCCAATCATGGCACTGGCGAGATGCAGCGCGGCGGCTGTCCTCCGCTGCTGGGCGCGGGAGTGTCTCATGTGTGGATGGCCCCCTGCTTGCACGCGCTTTCTGAGCGTGATGAAGAAGGGCGTGGTCGCTTGCGGTCATGTGTCCGGCCTCTCGATGCGGCGCCATGGCCGCTGGCCACGATGGAATTCGCGGAGCGAGGCCTGATCAATTTGCCGGCGAGCTCAGGAGACGGCCCCCTGTCCGCCGCGTGAACTCTTCGCGCGGGCATTCAATTGCACTTGACGTCCGGAGCGATTTCAAATTGCCAGGCGATAGCTTAGCGCTTCGAGAACTGGAAGCTCCGGCGGGCTTTCTTCTTGCCGTATTTCTTGCGCTCGACAACGCGCGGGTCGCGAGTCAGAAAACCTTCTTTCTTGAGAACGGGGCGCAGATCCGGCTCGTAATTAACAAGCGCCTTGGCAAGCCCGTGGCGCACGGCGCCCGCCTGGCCGGAGAGGCCGCCGCCCGCCACGCTGACCGTCAAATCATATTGGCCGGTGCGCTTGGCGACGCCAAGCGGCTGCCGCAGGATCATCCTGAGCACGGCGCGCGCGAAATAGGTTTCGAGCGCCTTCCCGTTCACCAGCGCCTTGCCGGGGCCGGGCTTGATCCAGACCCGCGCGACCGCGTCCTTGCGTTTGCCGGTGGCATAGGCGCGTCCTTGCTGATCAAGCTTTTGCACATAGCGCGGAGCCGCCTCGGGAGCAGGCGCCGCCGCGCCCTTCAAATCCTGAAGCGAAGATAAAGTTTCGAGCATGATCAGACGAGCCTCGCGTTCTTTCGGTTGAGGCTCGCGACATCGAGCGTCACCGGCTGCTGGGCGGCATGAGGATGCTCGGCTCCCTTGTACACGCGTAAATTGCCGAGCTGCTGGCGGCCAAGCGGTCCACGCGGGAGCATCCGTTCCACCGCCTTTTCGACGATGCGTTCGGGGAACCGGCCCTCCAGAATGAACTTGGCCGAACGTTCCTTGATGCCGCCAGGATAGCCGGTGAAATGATGATAGATCTTTTGCTCGCGCTTGCGGCCGGTCAGAACCACTTTTTCGGCGTTGATGACAATAATGTTATCGCCATCGTCCAGATGCGGCGTGAAAGCCGGCTTGTGCTTGCCGCGCAGCCGCAAGGCGATCAGCGCCGCGAGCCGTCCGACGACGAGCCCCTTGGCGTCGATCAACACCCATTTTTTTTCGATCTCCGCCGCCTTGGCGGAATAAGTCTTGCCGAACATTTGGGGTTCCGGGGCTGACGGACGTAAGGCATCGCACGAGGACGTGCGCCGCCTCCAAATTCTGGTCTCTTGTAAGCACCGGTTGCGCGCTGGTCAAGACTTTCAATCACGACGAAACAAATGAATAAACAACCACTTGCACGACGTGGTTTCATTATGCCGTAATAGGAACGTCCCGCCTCGCCACCGGACCCGCCAAAACCGCGGGTTTTGAGTATTGCACGTAGCCTCGCCGGGTTCGTGCCGGCGAGAGTGGTGATCTCTACGTTCTGCGGGAGGCGCGCGGCAACGGCATCGCCCGCTGCCTTGCGGGATAGCCTTAACATACGATCTCGCCACTCGACCTCGGCTTGAACGGGCCGCTTTGAATCACATTTGCATCGCGGGCGTGTAAGTTCTGGCTACGCCGCTCCTCGACGCGGAGAAAGGTCGAGGCCAGCATGCCCTTGGACACTGCTATCCCAATCGATAGCGGGCGGCCTCTTTCGCCCTCGGCCGGGGATCACAATCTATCGTTTGGAAAGGAATAGAAAACCATGGCGAACGCCGATCCGATCGTCATTGTTGCCGCCGCGCGTACGCCCATAGGCGGCTTTCAAGGCGAGTTCCGAGACCTTGCCGCCCCGAATCTCGGCGCCGCCGCGGCGAAGGCGGCGCTCGCTCGGTCCGGTGTCAGGCCAGAGGACATCGAGGAAGTGATTTTTGGCTGCGTCTTGCCGGCTGGCCAGGGTCAGGCTCCCGCCCGTCAGGCCGCGCTTGCCGCGGGCCTGCCGCAAAGTGTTCCCTGCACGACCGTCAACAAGATGTGCGGTTCCGGCATGAAGGCGATCATGCTAGCGCATGACATTTTATGCGCCGGGAGTGCGCGGATCGCGCTTGCGGGCGGCATGGAAAGCATGAGCAACGCCCCCTATCTGCTCGATCGCGCGAGGTCCGGCTACCGCATGGGGCATGGCAGACTGATCGATCATATGTTCCTCGACGGGCTCGAGGATGCCTATGGAGAGCATTTGCCCATGGGCGCCTTCGCGGAGGATTGCGCCGAAAAATTTCAATTCACCCGCGCCGCACAGGACGCCTTCGCCATCGCTTCCCTGGAGCGGGCGCAAAGGGCGATCAGCGACGGCAGTTTTGCTAGTGAGATCGCGCCGGTCGCGGTCAAGTCCGGCAAGGCCGAAGCCAGGATCGTTTTGCACGATGAGCAGCCGCTAAAGGCGAGGTTCGATAAAATTCCTCATCTCAAACCGGCGTTCAGGGAAGGCGGCAGCGTGACGGCGGCGAATTCGAGTTCGATTTCGGACGGCGCCGCGGCGCTCGTTCTCATGCGCCGCTCGGAGGCCGAAAAGAGGGGCATCGCGCCCTTGGCGGCGATCCTGGCTCATGCCACGCACGCGCAGGCGCCCAGTCAATTCGCCACCGCGCCCATCGACGCGCTGCGAAAACTGATGGACAAGACCGGCTGGTCGCTGGCGGATGTCGATCTTTTCGAGATCAACGAGGCCTTCGCGGTGGTCGCGATGGCGGCGATGCAAGAGCTTTCCTTGCCGTTTGAAAAAGTCAATGTGCATGGCGGCGCCTGCGCGCTCGGCCATCCGATCGGCGCGTCGGGCGCCAGAATCGTCGTGACGCTGCTTGCGGCCTTGCAAAAACACGACTTGAAACGCGGCGCGGCGGCGCTTTGCATTGGCGGCGGCGAGGCCACCGCCATCGCGCTTGAAGTGCCTTGTTGACACGGCCAGCAAACTGTCCGCCAAATTGATTGTGCCGGCGCCTTCCCGCCTCCTGAAGCTTCGATTTACGAGGTACCGCATGAGCGAAGATGACCGTTTTGCCGTCTCATAGAGGGAAAATGCCTCTCTAAACGCTACTGTCCTAGTTTGCGTCCTAGTACTACAGTTGTAATTTGATGTCTGTCTTTCGAGAATGCGCTCGCTTAGCCTCTGCCTGATGGTGGCGTCGCCAGATCGACCACATCCAACGAA
>JBAUNU010000097.1:0-3507 GCA_049579405.1 Methylocella sp. | reverse complement strand
GCAATTTTTGCATTGCATCTGAGAATTGCAAAATCTTCTCAAATTTCTCTTCGTCAGGAAGAGAGCTGTTTTTCATCACTATGCAAAATTGGTATTGAAGATTTTGAATAACGGCAATTCGGTCCGCATTGGGATATTGTGCAAAAAGATTCACCGCTGTTGTCTCTACCGCCCCCTTAAGCTCAATACCCGTTATCTTCAGCAGTGCTTGCGCTTGGCTCCCTATTTCACCCTTCATGTCAGTCGCAACCTGTTTCATTGGTGCTGGACATTCAATATCTTCCGCTTGGACTTGAGTTTGAAGCCAAATTACTGAGGACACGGTAGCGAGAAATAACCTCATTTGGGCTCGCAATTCTAAGTGCTTCCGTCCCATGAACTCACCTATTTTGATTAGCTGTGAGGTAAATAGTCGTTATTCTCCCGAATTTTCCATTTGTGGTCACCAGCCGAGCATTCGAGAATGTAACTTTCTCCGATGCCCGTTTCGTTAATCACTTTTCCGCCCAAGCGTACATAACGCATCGAATACATATTGGTGACTCTTGCTTTTGTGCCGTCGCTAAACAATATCTTGGGATTAATACCTTGGACACTTACCAACGAATATTTCTTAAAGTCGGCGCTGCGCCGCGTTTCAATATCCGGCCTAGCGCGGGCATAAGATTTGGAGCTGGAGCGTTGAATAGCGTCCGGCGCCCACTGGTCCATGTACTCGCTGATATCGAGGCGAGACCAAGCATCGAATGTCGCCCTTATAGGCTTCAGCACTTCTGCGGGATCGTCTGAGCAACTCGTGCCCGAGCTGCTATTCATCGGCACAGTGACGCCGCTTATGCGAGTGACCCATTCCTCCAGCCGATCGAGTTGGTCTAGCTTCTGTGCGTCCGAAAAGGAACTCGTGAAAATAAATTGGCAAAACATGCTGAGCATTGAATGCGCCAACACAACTTTGTCCGCGTCTTGATAAGTGGCGAACACATCGCGCGTGACAGTCTCCGCGCTTGCGTCGAATCGTGGTGGCGTTGCTGCACTCGGCAACGAACTCACTGCCGATTGAACTTTAATTGACGTGTCCGTTGCCAATTGCTGGGCCGGCCTTGGGCATTCTATGGATGCGTAGGCCGGCCACGGAACCATCATGAATACCCCAACGCAGCTGCTTTTGGTCGAGTTCTTCCCAATTCCTAGCATTCCTGCCTCGTCTTTAGACGCCACCCGCATCGCCGCTATGCTGCCGCCCAGGTTGAAAGCAAGGAACGTCTAACGCCTTCGTCCAGCTTTCAGCAAATTCAATCGAAAACGATCACAGCGAAAACAGTAAACGCTTTTGAGGGGGACAAGCAATGCCCCCTGGACATTCTATCGCAGGCGCGGCGCTTCTTTTTAGGGGCATAGTTCGGGCCAGGTATGCTACGGAGCGGATACTTCGGGCAGGCAGCCGTCAAATCGGTCGAGAGCGGCGAGGGGAAGGATGGCAATGACGGCCCCGCCCTCGGCGAAACCTTGAAGCGCTTCAACTCTAGCCTCGGGCAGTGCGATACAGCCGACTGTGCCGCGATTCGACGTTCGCCAAATGTGCACGAATATGCAAGAGCCGCCTCTGTGCGCGGCGTCGGTCGGATAATCTACGACAAGGCCACGCCGATAAAGCGCAACCCCGCGCATGTCTTCGCCATGTATTTTTGATCCTAATTCGGCGCGCGACGCAATTGTATTGTAAGTGGTTGACGATGGGTCATCGACGCAAACCGTTCGCCCGGTCTCAAGGCGCAAATAGTCCGGTCGCGATGAGGCGACGAACCCGAAGCTTCTGCCGATCCTGTAAACGCCGGCCGGCGTACGCTTATCGCCCTCGATTTTAAACGGTTCGCCACCCCGCACGAAGTTGCGGAAGGGCTGGCCCCATGCCAGACCGGAAAGCCCCACAACCGCTGGCCCGGGAATCCCGGCAGGACTCCAGGCAGTATCCACCGAGGCGCGCTCGAAAAGCCGGACTGTTGCCCGGAACGTCGTCATGGACGCCGTGGTCACCAATATGAGGCGGCGTGCGTCACTCAGCGGCTCGGGGCACGTTTGAGCCTGGGCGGAGACAAAGCCCGATAGGCATAGCGCTAAAGGAGCAAGCAGGATGATAAGTGTAGACATCGTCTTTTGCTGTTTGAAGCCATCGGTCGATGTGCGAACCAACGCCCAAGAAAATTGCGGAATGCCAGGGAGCGAGACGGGGCCGTTCGGCATTCTTTCCTGAATTCGGAACACCTGTCCAGCTTCCAAGAAGCTGATGGTTGTCGCCTTGCTGGTCAATGCCGAATGAGAGAACCCGGTGCACCAAAGACTGGGCCTCGACTCTCGAGACCGCCCTTCGGACCTCTCGCCCGCCGCCCGCTGCCTTGCATCGGTCGTTCAGTCCGGCCGGGCACGCACCTTGATCGTTAGCATTTGCCGCGGATCGGCGCTTTGCCCGGCAAGGAGCAAAAATTCGCCCGGCTCGAAAACCGGCTTTAGATCGCTCCCCGGAAAAGCGAGCGCCTCGGCGGCGAGCCTGAAGCAAACGGTTCCGCTTTCGCCTGGGCGCAGAGCGGCCTTGCCCACGCCCTTGAGTTCGAGCAGCGGCCGCGCCACGGTCGCCACCATGTCGCGCGCGAACAAAAAAACCGTTGCTTCCCCGGCGGCGGGGCCTTCGTTGAGAACGTCCACCTCGATGGTCAATTCGCCGCTGCGTTTGAATACAGAGTTGCTCGCCCGCAAGTTGGTCAGTGCGAAGCGGCTATAGCTCAGGCCATGTCCAAAGAAGAACAGCGGCTCAACCGGCATGTCGAGATATTTGCTGGTGTAACGATCGTCCGGATCGGCCGGCCGCCCGACAGGCCGCGCGGCGAAGAAAATCGGCACTTGGCCGACATCGCGGGGCCAGGTCACGGGAAGCCGCCCGGTGGGATTGAATTTCCCGGTCAGCACATCGGCGATGGCGTTTCCAGCCTCCGCGCCAAGGAACCAGGTGGCGACGACGGCTTTGGCCTTCTCGACGATCGCCGTGATCATCAGCGGGCGCCCCGAGGAAATCAGCGCGACAACCGGTTTGCCGAGAGCGAAGATGGCTTCGGCTAGCGCGCCTTGGACGCCGGGCAGACCGGGATTGGCCCGGCTCGCCGCTTCGCCGCTCATATTGGCGGCTTCCCCAAGACACATGAGAACTATATCGGTATCCTCGCAAATCTCCCGTGCGGCGGCGATGCCGGACATGTCCGCGCCGGTGATCGACACCCCCGGCGCAAAGACGATCTCGGCCTCAGGCAACGCCGCGGCGAGGCCCTCGCGGATCGTGACCGGACCGGCCGCGCTTGCGGCCATCGCCCAAGGCCCAAGCATCTCCGCGCGGGCATCGGCGAGAGGACCAATGAGGGCGATGCGCCGGAGGGTTGGAGAAAGCGGCAACACATGGTCGTTGGCGAGGACGACGATCGCGCGCCGGGCCAGCTCGCGTGCAAGCTCAATCCTGGCCGT